>NZ_JBAGKI010000029.1:0-70567 GCF_036689795.1 Micromonospora palythoicola
GAGCCACCCCCGGAACCCGACACCCACCCCCACCCCCGACAACCACCCCCCACAACTCCCGCAATCTTGGTCCGACAACGCCCACCAGAGGGCACAACCGCACCAAGATTCACACCAAACGCTGACCCCTCCGGGGCGACAAGGAAGGGTGCGGCCCGCCGCGCCCGCCGCACGGACCAAAGCTGACCGCCCGGCGCAGCGGCCAACCCCGATCACCCCCGGAGCCGGGCACCACGCCCAAACCCCCGCCACCGCCCCACACCCCACAGCACCCACAGCACCCACAGCACCCACAGTGTTGACCATGAGGTTAGCGGCAGTTTTCGAGATCAAAAACGCCGCCAACCTCATGATCAACGAGGATCAGCCGGGGGCCGAGGGTGGGGTGGGTGGGGTGGGGTTAGGCGGCGGGCCAGTCTTGGGAGGCCATACGTGGCGAGACCGCCCCCGGAGGGGCGGCCTCGAGCCAGGAGAGGAAGCCGGTGACGGTGGATCGTGCCATGGCGATCTCGACCGGGGCGTGTCGACTGGTACAGCGGAGGATGATCCAGTCGGCCGGCATGGACATTCGTTCCTGCCCCTCGGGCAGTCGCCGTCGTTCGACCGCCAGCCCTTCGCGGGACAGCACCCGCTTGGGGCGTACGGCGAAACTGAACATCCGGTACCAACGGAGTTCGTCGCCGACGAAGCGGCCGAAACCGGGTGACCAGCCGCGACCGTCGAGCATGGTGGAGGTCCGGACACTGAGCCGGATGATGCCTCCGCTACGGGTGACCAGAGCCCGCCGGATGAAGAGAAACAGGAACGCGCCGAGGAGCACGGCGACGCCGATTCCGACCCCTTCGACGATCTCCATCGGCGGGTCGGCTCAGTTGCCGGAAGCCGCGGCGGCCGGAGTGGCGGTCTCGGCCAGTACGGTCACGCCCTGCTCGCTGACCGAGATGAAGCCGCCTGCCACGTCGTAGCTGAGCTGCTCACCCCCGGAGAGCTTGATGCGTACCTGGCCGGGCTCGGCGAGCTGGCCGAGCAGGGGCGCGTGCCCCGGCAGCACACCCAGCTCACCCTCGGTCGTCCGGGCCATGACCATCTCGGCCGTGCCGGACCAGACCTTCTCCTCGACGGCCACGAGCTGGACGTTAAGCTGCTCTGCCACGCTGTCTCCTTGCTGAGGCGGCGGATTGGGGAAATTCTAGTCGCGCCCGGGACCTGTTCTTCAGGCGGGTGCCAAGACCCGCGCCACGATCAGCTCCTGTTCACCAGCTTCGGATGTTCGAGCAGGAACGGGTCCAACAGTTCCCGCTCCAGCGCGACGAAGAAGTCGTCCACCTCGGGCGCGAACTGTTCACCGAGGTACTTGCCGTTCTCCTTGATTCCGCCACCCGGCAACTTGATCATCTGGATGTTGCCGGGACGGATGTCCTTGAGCGCGACGGCGAAGTCGACCACGCTGTGCCCCCGGCCGCTGAAGATCAGCGACTCGCCGGCCGCGCGGAGCACCTTGTCCAGCTTGACCGGGTTGGTCACCACGTCGGCGCTGAGGGCCTGACCGGCCATCGCCTTGACGAACTGCTGCTGGTGCCGCTGCCGGCCGTAGTCGCCGTCGGGGACACCGTTCTCCGGGTACCGCTGGCGGACGTAGTCCAGCGCCTGCCAACCGCTCAGGTGCTGCTTGCCCTTCGGGTAGACCGCCTGCGGCCCGATGTAGCCCTCGCCGTTGGGGTTGCCCTGGCGGTGCTTGCCGTTCGGCTCCCGGTGCTCCGAGCGGACCTCCCGCTCGATCTTCATCGTGACGCCGCCCATGGCGTCGACGATCTTCTGGAAACCGGAGAAGTTGATGATCGCGCCGGCGTCGAACCGCTTGATGCCGGTGACCCGCTGCACGGTGATGGCGAGCAGTTCGAAGCCCTTCGCCGCGTCCGGCTTTCCGCCGGGCACCCGGCTGCCGTACGACATCGCCGCGTTCAGCTTGGTGGTGTCGCCGGGGAAGTTCGCCTTCTCGAACGGCGGGATCTCCACGTAGAGGTCGCGCGGCAGGGAGAAGAGGTACGCGCGGTCCATCTCCTTCGGCACGTGCAGCACCATGATCGCGTCGGACAGCGGCGGAGTGTCCTTGTCGCGCGGGTCGATGCCGACCAGCAGGATGTTGAGCGGTCCCTTGATGTCGCTCTTGGGAGTGGCGCCGGCCGCCTGGTCGCCGAAGAGGTCCGCTTTGCCGACCGCACCCTCGTAGCGGGCGATCAGCGCCTCCGCGCCCACCAGACTGGTCCCGCTGAGCACCATCAGGACAACGCCGAAGATGGTGCAGAGCTGCGCCCAGCGGGGCACGCCCCGCCACACCGACGAGCGCCCACCACGCTTGCCGCGTCTGCCGGCCTTACCCACAAGCATCTCCGTTCGTCACGCCCCCGGGGGAAAGTACGGGCGCGCGGGGCCGAATGGTTTAACCAATCAACGCTCATCGGCGCATGAGCGTGGCTGTGCGGTGTCCGACGACATGCGCCGGGCCGTGCCTCGGTACGGCGCGGGCTGCCTTCCTGGACATCGCACCGACGGTAGCTCGCAGTCGGCGTGATCGCCGAGCACGGGAAACCGGCAGCGGCGATGGTACGTCGCGAAGATGAACAGAAGGCCGCCCCGGGGTTACCGGGACGGCCTTCTTTTTTCGTGTCTCACGGAGGAGGACGAAGGGTCAGCCCTTCATCAGCTCGGCGGCCTTCTTCTCCAGGTCGTCGAGCCCACCGCACATGAAGAACGCCTGCTCGGGGAAGTGGTCGTACTCCCCCTCGCTGATCTTGCGGAACGCCTCGATGGTCTCCTTGATCGGGACCGTCGAGCCCGGCACGCCGGTGAACTGCTCCGCCGCGTAGGTGTTCTGCGACAGGAAGCGCTCGATCCGCCGGGCCCGCTGGACCGTGATCTTGTCTTCCTCGGAGAGTTCCTCGATACCGAGGATGGCGATGATGTCCTGCAGGTCCTTGTAGCGCTGGAGGATCCGCTTCACCTCGCTGGCCACCTGGAAGTGCTCCTGGCCGACGAACTCGGGGGCCAGGATCCGCGAGGAGGAGGCCAGCGGGTCCACCGCCGGGTAGATGCCCTTGTCGGAGATGGACCGCTCCAGGTTGGTGGTCGCGTCCAGGTGGGCGAACGTGGTGGCCGGCGCCGGGTCGGTGTAGTCGTCCGCCGGCACGTAGATCGCCTGCATCGAGGTGATGGCCTGGCCCCGGACGGAGGTGATCCGCTCCTGCAGCTCACCCATCTCGTCGGCCAGGGTCGGCTGGTAACCCACCGCGCTGGGCATCCGGCCCAGCAGGGTGGAGACCTCGGAACCGGCCTGGGTGAAGCGGAAGATGTTGTCGATGAAGAGCAGCACCTCCTGCTTCTTCACGTCCCGGAAGTACTCCGCCATGGTCAGCGCGGAGAGCGCGACCCGCAGTCGGGTGCCCGGCGGCTCGTCCATCTGGCCGTAGACCAGGGCGGTCTTGTCGATGACGCCGGAGTCGGTCATCTCGTGGATGAGGTCGTTGCCCTCACGGGTGCGCTCACCCACGCCGGCGAAGACCGAGGTACCACCGAAGTTACGGGCGACCCGGGTGATCATCTCCTGGATGAGCACCGTCTTGCCCACCCCGGCGCCGCCGAACAGGCCGATCTTGCCGCCCTTGACGTACGGGGCGAGCAGGTCGATGACCTTGATGCCGGTCTCCAGCATCTCGGTCTTCGGCTCCAGGTCCGCGAAGGCCGGGGCCTTGCGGTGGATGCCCCAGTGGTCGTCGGCCTGGATGGTCTCGCCCTCGGTCAGGTTGAGGCACTCGCCGATCGCGTTGAACACGTGGCCCTTGACCGCGTCGCCGACCGGCACCTTGATCGGGCCGCCGGTGTCCCGGACGTCGGCACCGCGCACCAGGCCGTCGGTCGGCTGCATCGAGATGGCGCGGACCAGGTTGTCACCCAGGTGCTGGGCGACCTCCAGGGTCAGCGTCTTCTCGCCGCCGGACAGGGTCACGTCCACGTGCAGCGCGTTGAACAGGTCCGGCATGGCGTCGCGCGGGAACTCGGCGTCGACGACCGGGCCGATGACCCGGACCACGCGACCCGTGGCCGTCTTGGTCTCTACTGGGGCAGTCATCACACTTCACTTCCCGACGCGGCCAGCGCGTTCGCGCCGCCGACGATCTCACTGATCTCCTGGGTGATCCCGGCCTGGCGGGCCGAGTTCATCTCACGCGTGTACTTGTCGATCATCTCTTCGGCGTTGTCGGTGGCGCTCTTCATCGCCCGCCGCCGGGCCGCCGACTCGCTGGCCGCCGACTCCAGCAACGCCGCGTAGATCCGCGTGTTGATGTACTTCGGCAGCAGCGCGTCGAGCAGCGCCTCCGCGTCCGGCTCGAACTCGTACGCCGGCAGCGCACCCTCCGACCGGGGACGCTCCTCGATCTGCAACGGCCCGATGATCCGGGTGATCGGGTTCTGGGTCATCAGGGACTTGAACTCGGTGTAGACGATGTGCAACTCGTCCACCCCGCGTACCCCGTCCGGGCCCGCATCGCCGTCGCCGTCGTCCGCACCGGCGGTGAACGCCTTGATCAGCGTCTCACCGACCTCGCGGGCGTCGGCGAAGGACGGCTGCTCCGAGAAGCCCGTCCAACTGGCCTCGATCGGCCGGTTGCGGAACCGGTAGAACGACACGCCCTTGCGCCCGATGACGTAGAGCACCGGCTCCTTGCCGTCGGCCTTGAGCCGGGCGATCAACGACTCCGCCGTCCGGATGGCGTTGGAGCTGTAGCCACCGGCCAGGCCGCGGTCGGAGGTCACCAGCAGCACGCCCGCCCGCCGCACCCGCTCGCGCGGGGTGAGCAGCGGGTGGTCGACCGAGGCGTTGGACGCCAGCGCGGTGAGCACACCGGTGACGGCCTGGGCGTACGGCAGGGACGCCTCCACCCGGGCCTGGGCCTTGGCGATCCGGCTCGTCGCCACGAGCTCCATCGCCTTGGTGATCTTCTTCATCCCCTTCGCCGAGCGGATCCGTTGACGAAGAACACGTACCTGCGCCGCCATGGCCCGGCCCTACTGCTTCTCGGCCGGAGCCTCGCCGCTGTACCGGGTGACCGTCTCGTGCTCGGCCTCGCCCTCCAGCGGCGCCGCCGGCGCCTCGTTGATCGTGCGCTCGTCCTCACGGCCGAGGAAGCCCTGCTTGAACTCCGCGACGGCCGAGTCGAGGGTGGCGATGATGTCGTCGTCCCACTTGTTGTCGGCGATCGCCTGGAGCGTGGCGTTGTGCTTGCGCCGCAGGTGCTCCAGGAACTGGGTCTCGAAGCGCCGCACGTCGCCGACCGGGACGTCGTCCAGCTTGCCCTCGGTGCCGGCCCAGACGGCCACCACCTGCTCCTGCACCGGGTACGGGGAGTAGTTCGGCTGCTTGAGCAGCTCCACCAGGCGGGCACCGCGGTCCAGCTGGGCGCGGGAGGCCTTGTCCAGGTCGGAGGCGAAGGCGGCGAACGCCTCCAGCTCACGGAACTGGGCCAGGTTCAGCCGCAGCGAACCGGAGACCTTCTTCATCGGCTTCACCTGAGCGGCGCCGCCGACCCGGGAGACCGAGGTGCCGACGTTGATCGCCGGCCGGACGCCCTGGTTGAACAGGTCGGTCTCCAGGAAGATCTGACCGTCGGTGATCGAGATGACGTTTGTCGGAATGAAGGCCGAGATGTCGTTGGCCTTCGTCTCGATGATCGGCAGGCCGGTCATCGAGCCGCCACCCATCTCGTCGGAGAGCTTCGCGCAGCGCTCCAGCAGCCGGGAGTGCAGGTAGAAGACGTCACCCGGGTACGCCTCACGGCCCGGCGGGCGACGCAGCAGCAGCGACACGGCCCGGTACGCCTCGGCCTGCTTGCTCAGGTCGTCGAATACCACGAGCACGTGCTTGCCGCCGTACATCCAGTGCTGGCCGATCGACGAGCCGGTGTACGGGGCGAGGTACTTGAAGCCGGCCGGGTCCGACGCCGGGGAGGCGACGATGGTGGTGTACTCCATCGCGCCCGCCTCCTCAAGGATGCCCTTGATGCCGGCGATGGTGGAGGCCTTCTGGCCGATGGCGACGTAGATGCAGCGGACCTGCTTCTTCGGGTCGCCGGAGGCCCAGTTCTCCCGCTGGTTGAGGATGGTGTCCAGGGCGACGGTGGTCTTGCCGGTCTTCCGGTCACCGATGATCAGCTGCCGCTGGCCCCGACCGATCGGGGTCATCGCGTCGATGGCCTTGATGCCGGTCTGCATCGGCTCGAAGACGGACTGCCGGGCCATCACGTTGGGGGCCTGCAGCTCCAGCTCGCGGTAGCCCTCGTCGGCGATCTCGCCGAGGCCGTCGATCGGCTGGCCAAGCGCGTTGACCACGCGGCCCAGGAAGGCGTCGCCGACCGGCACCGAGAGCACCCGGCCGGTGCGCTTGACGCGCTGCCCCTCCTCCAGCCCGGAGTAGTCGCCGAGGACGACGACACCGATCTCCCGGACGTCGAGGTTCAGCGCCACGCCGAGCGTGCCGTCCTCGAACTCCAGCAGCTCGTTGGTCATGGTCGAGGGCAGGCCCTCGACGTGGGCGATGCCGTCGCCGGTGTCGGCGACGGTGCCGACCTCCTCACGGGAGACGTCGGGCGAGTAGGAGGAGACGTAACGCTCAAGGGCGCCGCGGATCTCCTCCGTCGAGATGGTCAGCTCGGCCATCCTCTGCTTCCTTAAGTATCAGGGGCCCGGGATACCTAGTACCGACCGGTCCTCGGGTCGACTGTCTTTCCGGGCGCTTCGCGGGTGCTGGTCAGCGCTTCGCGAGCGCGTTGCGGGTCTCGTTGAGGCGGCGCAGGATCGTCCCGTCGTAGAGGTCCGATCCCACCCGTACGCTCACTCCACCGAGGATCGTCGGGTCAACCGTAAGCTTGACAGCAACCTGTCGATCGTATATGGCGGATAGCCGATCGCCCAGTCGCCGCTCCTCCTCCTCGGTGAGCGGGGCGGCGACCGTGACGTACGCGACCTGCCGGTCCCGCCGCTCCGCCGCCAGCTCCACCAGCCGGGACAACGCGGCGGTGAACGACCGGCCACCGAAGCCGGCCAGGGCCGCCTCCGCCAGCCGCACCGTCACCGGCCGGGCCTTGCCCGTCAGGAGCATCCCGACCAGCTCGGCCCGCTGGGCCACCGGCGCCATCGGGTCGGACAGGGCGTTGGACAGCTGCGGGTCCGCCGCGACCACCTGGCCGAAACGGAACAGCTCGTCCTCCACCTCGCCCAGCTCGTCGGCGCGGTCGGCACTGGCGAGCAGGGCCTGCACGCCGAGACCTTCCGCGCCGTCGAGCAGCTCCGACGGCACCGACCAGCGGCCGGCGACAAGCGTCCCGAGCAGGTCGAGCGTGTCCGCACCGACCTTGCCGGAGAGCACCGAGTTCAGCAGGCCGGTGCGGTCCGCACCCTCACGGGCCGGGTCGGAGAGCGCCCGGCGCAGCCGGACCTCCCGCCGCAGCAGGTCCGCGACGGCGAGCAGTTCCGCACCGGTGCCGGCCACGGTCGACGGCTCGGCACCGGCGACGTACGCCTCCAGCCGCGCGAGCGCGGCGGCGTAGGACTCCCGGCTGGCGGCCTGCATCAGCGGGCCCCCGCGCTCTCGAGGTCGGTGAGGAACCGCTCGACGGTGCCCTTGCGGCGGGCCTCGTCGGCGAGCGACTCGCCCACGATCCGGCTGGCCAGGTCGACCGCGAGGCCGCCGACCTCCGCGCGCAGCTCGCGCACGATGGTCTGGCGCTCCACGGCCAGCGACTCCCGGCCGGCGGCGATGATCCGGTCGGATTCCTCCCGGGCCTTGGCCAGGATCTCCGTCCGGATCGACTCGGCGTCGGCGCGGGCGTCGTCCCGGATCCGGGCCGCCTCGGTACGCACCTCGGCGAGCTGGGCCCGGTACTGCTCCAGCAGTTGGTTGGCCTCGGCCTGAGCAGCCTCGGCACGCTTGAGGCCGCCCTCGATCGCGTCGACCCGCGCCTGGTACATCGCCTCCATGCGCGGCATCACGAACTTCAGCAGCACGAAGCAGAGCAGGGCGAAGGCGATCGACCCGATAACGAGCTCCTGCCAGATCGGCACGAGCGGGTGGTGCTCCACACCTTCAGCGGCGAGATACATGTCAGACCTCCGGGTCGCGTCGGGCTACGTCAGACTGCGAACGCGAGCACCAGGCCGAACAGGGCGAGCGCCTCGACCAGCGCGAAGCCCAGGACCAGCCAGGTGCGGTTGTAGCCGGCGGACTCCGGCTGGCGGGCGCTGGCCTGGATGTAGGCCGCGAAGACCAGGGCGACACCGATGCCGGGGCCGATGGCGGCGAGACCGTAACCGATGGTGTTGACGCTGCCCTCGATGGCGGCAATAACGTCCATTGCGGGTATTCCTCCTAGTAGACGCGTGAGTCCTCACGCGTACGCGGTCGTACCGGAAGCTTGGTCGGGCCGGGCGGCCCGCCGAGGTCTGTGGATCAGTGCCCGTCGGCGAGCGACGTGCCGATGTAGTTGGCGGTCAGGGTGACGAAGACGTAGGCCTGCAACAGCGCGACGAGCACCTCGAAGAAGGCCATCAGGATCGCCATCAGGAACGAGAAGACCGACGTCACCTGGACGAAGACGTTGTCCGAGGCGAGCATCACGAAGCCGCCGACGGTGAACACCAGCAGGATCAGGTGCCCGGCGAACATGTTGGCGAAGAGTCGTACCGCCAGCGTGACGGGTCGGTTGATGAAGTTCTGCAGGAACTCGATCGGGATCAGCAGGACGTGCATCGGCCACGGCACGCCCGGGATGATCAGGCTCTGCTTGAGGTAGCGGCCCAGACCCTGCTTGCGGACGCCGATGTAGAGGTACATCACGTAGGTGATCGCGGCCAGCACGATCGGGAAGGCGATGTGCGAGTTCGGGGAGATCTGCAACCCGGGGGTGACGCCGAAGAGGTTGGTCACCGCGATGAAGCAGAACAGCACGGTGAAGTAGGGCGCGAACCGGATGCCGTCCTTGCCCATCTGCTCCCGGGCGATGTTGTCCCGGACCAGGCCGTAGATCGACTCGGCCATCCACTGACCCTTGCTCGGCACCAGCTTCGGGTTCCGGTAGGTGGCCATGAAGAAGATGATCAGAAGCCCGACGGCCAGCCAGACCATCAGCGTGAACTTCGTGACCCACGGGCCGGCGAGATCCGGCGGGTAGAAGTCTCCGACGCTGGGGGGCCAGGGAAGGCCCTCTGCGGCGACAAGCTGTCCGCTCACCGTGTCATCCTCCGCACTCGACAGACCCGCGCGTGCCGGCACTCAGGCACTGAGCCTCTTCATGATCAGGTAGATCGCTCCGGCTGCGCCGAGCATCATGCCCACGGCGATTCCGACGCCGGTCGGCAGGCCCAGGAACTCCCCCGCCAACCAGCCGAGGAATCCCCACACCACGATGCCGGCGAGCAGGTAGCCGAGGACGGCTCCGGCGACACCTTCCGACGAGTGTTCGTCGGGGCTTCTGCGGTGTGGGTTGTCGGCCATGACGAGGCGAACACTATCAGCCGGGTGTTTCGCGAGTGTGCGGCACCCCCCACACTGCGAGCAGCGTGCGGGCGGCGGGTGCGGCGCGTCAAGCCGGGGTTAGCCTACTCCTGTCCGGCCGGCCGGACAGGCCGACGAAACGCCGGGGAAACGCCAGCCGTACGGTCAGTGATCCGACGGACGGTCCACGCTGGGCAGCGGGGAGCGCAACGCCCAGGTCAGGTGGGCACCGGTCCACACCAGCACGGCCGCGATGATTGCCGCGCCCATGTCCGGCAGCCCCGGCCAGCCGGTGGCCGCCACGGCCGCCATCGCCACCCCCAGGATGACGATCTTCGTGGCGTAGGTGACCAACCCCACCGACATGATCAGTCGCGGGTGGACCGCGTCCGCCCAGGCCACCGAGAAACCCGAGATCAGGTAGCTGACGACCACCAGGGCGATGCCGGCGGCCACCCCGGCCGCACCGGTCGGGCCGCGCAGCACGGCGGCAGCCGGCACCGCCACCACCGCCAGCACGGCACAGGCCAGCAGCGGCAGGCGCAGGTACGGCAGCCGGGCCCGGATCGCGCCGGGTTCCCCGGCCCGGGGCGCGGTCGCCCGGGGTACGCCGGGTCCGCCCGCAGGCGCGCTCATCGGGGGTACGCCGGGAACTCGGCCGCCAGTTCGGCCACGTCGGCGGCGATCCGGGCCAACTCGTCGGCGCCACCCGGGGCGGACGGGTTTGTCCGCACCGCCCGGGCGATCAGCCCGGCGACCTGACGCATCTGCGCCTCCCCCATGCCCTGGGTGGTGACGCTGGGCGTGCCCACCCGGATCCCGGAGGCGACAAACGGCTTCTGCGGGTCGTACGGGATCGCGTTCTTGTTCAACGTGATGGTCGCCGCGTCGCAGCGCGCCTCCGCCTCTGCGCCGGTGACCCCGGTCTCCCGCAGGTCGATCAGGGCCAGGTGGGTGTCGGTGCCGCCGGAGACCGGCCGCATCCCCTCGGCGGCCAGCCCGGCGGCGAGCGCCCGGGCGTTCGCCACCACCTGCGCGGCGTAACCGCGGTACGCCGGTTGCGCCGCCTCGTGCAGCGCGACCGCCTTGGCCGCCACGGCGTGCATCAGCGGGCCGCCCTGGGTGAACGGGAAGACCGCCTTGTCGATCCGCTCGGCCACCGCCTCCCGGCAGAGGATCATGCCGCCGCGCGGGCCGCGCAGCACCTTGTGGGTGGTCGCGCAGACCACGTCGGCGTACGGCACCGGCGACGGGATCGCCTGCCCGGCGACCAGCCCGATGAAGTGCGCGGCATCCACCATCAGGTACGCGCCCACCTCGTCGGCGATCTCCCGGAACCGGGCGAAGTCGATCAGCCGTGGGTACGCGGTCGCCCCACAGATGATCATCTTCGGCTGGTGGGTGCGGGCGAGATCCCGTACCTCGTCGTAGTCGATCAGCTCGGTGTCCCGCCGGACGGTGTAGCCGACGGGTTTGAACCACCGGCCGGAGAAGTTCACCCGGCTGCCGTGGGTGAGGTGCCCGCCGTGCGGCAGCTCCATCGCCAGCACCGTGTCGCCCGGCTGGACCAGCGCGGCGTACGCGGCCAGGTTGGCGCTCGCGCCGGAGTGCGGCTGGAGGTTGGCGTGCTCGGCGCCGAAGAGGTCCTTCGCCCGGGCGATGCCGAGTTCCTCGGCCCGGTCCACCTGCGCGCAGCCGCCGTAGTAGCGCCGGCCCGGATAGCCCTCGGCGTACTTGTTGGTGAGCGTCGAGCCCAGCGCCGCCAGCACGGCCGGCGAGGTGAGGTTCTCGCTGGCGATCAGTTGCAGCCCGCCGCGCAGCCGGTCCAGCTCGCCCAGCACCACCTCCGCGATCTCCGGGTCGGCCGTGCTGAGCTGCTCGAAGTCCGGCCCCCAGAAGGTGCCCTCGGCGGTCTCCACAGCGCCAGAGTCTAGGAGACCGCAGACTGGAGGCGTGAGATGCCTGGTGACCGGAGCGACCGGATACATCGGCGGGCGCCTGGCGCCGCGCCTGCTGGCCGAGGGATACGCGGTGCGCTGCCTGGCGCGGCGGGCCAATCGGCTGCGCGACGTGCCGTGGGCCGCGCAGGTCGAGGTGGTCGAGGGCGACCTGAGCCGGCCGGAGAGCCTGGCCGGGGTCTTCGACGGCGTCGACGTGGCGTACTACCTGGTGCACTCGCTCGGCCAGGCCGGCTTCGAGGCCGCCGACCGGCAGGCCGCGACGGCCTTCGCCGAGGCGGCCCGCGCCGCGGGCGTACGCCGGATCGTCTACCTGGGTGGGCCGGAGCCGGCGCCCGACGACGTCGCCTCGGCGCACCTGCGCTCCCGGGCGGAGGTGGCGCGGATCCTGCTGGACAGCGGGGTGCCGACGGTGGTGCTGCGGGCAGCGGTGATCATCGGTTCCGGCTCGGCGTCGTTCGAGATGTTGCGTTACCTGACCGAGCGGCTGCCGGTGATGGTCACCCCCCGCTGGGTCGCCAACCGGATCCAGCCGATCGCGGTCCGCGACGTGCTGCGCTACCTGGTCGGCTGCGCGGCGCTGCCGCCGGAGCTCAACCGGGCCTTCGACATCGCCGGTCCGGACGTACTGACCTTCGGCGACATGATGCAGCGCTACGCCCGGGTCGCCGGGCTCTCCCGCCGTCTCCTGCTGCCGGTACGGCCGCTGACGCCCACGCTGTCGTCGTACTGGGTGGGACTGGTCACCCCGGTGCCGAACGCGCTCGCGCGGCCGCTGGTGGAGAGCCTGGTGCACGAGGCGGTGGCGCACGAGCACGACATCGCGCGGTACCTGCCGGACCCACCGGGCGGGCTGACCGGTTTCGACCGGGCGGTCGAGCTGGCGCTGGCCAAGGTACGCGACGCGGAGGTGGAGACCCGGTGGTCGAACGCGGCCGGTGCGGACGCCCCCGCCGAGCCGCTGCCGAGCGACCCGCACTGGAGCGGCGGCACCGCCTACACCGACCTGCGGGAGCAGACGGTGGCGGCCCCGCCGGAGGCGTTGTGGCAGGTGATCGAGGGGGTCGGCGGTGAGAACGGCTGGTACTCGTTCCCGCTCGCCTGGTCGGTGCGCGGCTGGTTAGACCGGCTGGTCGGCGGGGTGGGGCTGCGGCGCGGCCGGCGTAACCCGCACCGGCTGCAGATCGGCGAGGCACTCGACTTCTGGCGGGTGGAGGAGATCGTCCCCGGCGAACTGCTGCTGCTGCGCGCCGAGATGCGGCTGCCCGGCCGGGCCTGGCTGGAGATGCGGGTACAGACCGACGACGCGGGACAGGTCAGCTACCGGCAGCGGGCGGTCTTCCTGCCCCGGGGTCTGGCCGGGCACGCGTACTGGGCCGCGGTGACACCGTTCCACGCGGTGGTCTTCGGCGGGATGGCCCGCAACATCGCCGAGGGTGCCGAACGGTTGGCGGCGGACGCCCCGGCCCACGGACCGGCCGCCGGCTGAGCCGGTCAGTTGCCGGAGCGCTGCCCGGTGACCCGCCAGGCGGTCGTCTCGCTCGGCGGCACGAAGTCGCGGGCCGGCTCGTCGCGCAGGGCGAAGGAGAGGATCTCCCCGACCGCCTCCACCATGGCGGTCTGCACCGCCCGGCCGACGGCGTCGCGCGGCTCGTCGGGGTTGGCCGCCATCGCCGCCACCGCCACTTGCGGGGTGAGGGCCACGACCGTCTCCGTGGCGTACCGCTCGGAGCTGCCCGTCTTGCCCACCACCGGCCGGCCGAGCTGACCGCGCAGCCCGGTCGCCGTACCGCCGTCGCAGCCCTGGTACATGGACTGGTCGCCGACCGGGCAGCGGGCGGCGTCCGCCGCCGCCCGGGCCACGTCGACGTCGAGCACCTGCCGGCAGTCCGGCTGCCCGGCGGCCACCCGGCGACCGTCCGCGTCGGTGATCGAGGTGACCGGCGTGGGCGCGCACCAGGTGCCCTCCGCGCCCAACGTCGCGTACGCACCGGCCAGGTCGAGCGGGGTGGTCGCGGAGACCCCCAGGGTGAACGGACCCCACTCCCGGGCACCGTGCCGGGCCAGTTGGGCGTCGTCGTCGGCCCGGAACACGATGCCGAGCCGTTCGGCCATCTCCACCACCCGGTCCGCCCCGACCCGCTCGGTGAGCCAGGCGAAGTACGTGTTGACCGACTCACCGAAGGCGGTCCACATGTCGTGCCGGCCGCTCACCGAGGCGCTGGCGTTCTGCGGACACCAGTACCCTCCGCAGCTCGCCTCGGTGCCGCTGACCCGGAAGTCGGTCACGATCCGTCGAGGCGCGTCGAAGACCGTGTTCAGCGGCAGCCCGGCCTCCAGCGCGGCCAGCATGGTGAACAGCTTGAACGTGGAACCGCCCTGGTAGCCGACGATGGTGCCGCCGCCGGCGACCAGTTGGTTGACGGTGTTGGGGTGGTTCTGCTGCCCGCCGGGGTTCGCGGCCACGCTGTAGGTGCGGTTCACCGACATGGCGAGCACCCGCCCGGTGCCGGGCTGGACCACCGCGGTCGGCATGGCGTGCGGGTGCTCGGCCGGGTAGATCCGCCGCACCTGTTCGGTGGTGGCCCGCTGCACACCGGGGTCGAGTGAGGAGACGATGCTGAAGCCGCCCCGGCGCAGGGTGCGTTGCCGCTCGTCGACGCTGCCGCCGAACGCCTTCTGGCTGTTCCACCACCGGGTGAACCAGTCGCAGAAGAAGCCCCAGTCGTTGTGCCCCTCGGGCACCGCGGTGCAGTCGTTCGGTGTCTCGCTGGGCCGCAGGTTCAACGGCTGGGCCGCGATCCGGGCCGCCTCCTGGGGCGCGGCCACGCCCGATTCGACCATCCGGTCCAGCACGTAGCCGCGCCGGGCGGTCGCGCTGTCGGCGTCGCCGTTTATCGGGTCGTCGCTGTCCGGCGAGCGGACCAGCCCGGCCAGCAGCGCCGCCTGGGCCAGCGTGAGCTTCGCCGGCGAGGTGGAGAAGTACCGCTTGCTGGCGGCGGCGATGCCGTACGCGCCGGCACCGAAGTACGCGATGTTCAGGTAACGGGCGAGGATCTGCTCCTTGGTCAGCTCCCGCTCCAGCGCCAGCGCGTACCGGATCTCCTGGATCTTGCGGGCGGTGCTCACCTCGGTGGCCGCGGCCCGCTGCGCCTCGCTGAGCCGGGGGTCGGTGCTCAACACGTTGCGGACGTACTGCATGGTCAGCGTGGAGGCGCCCTGCCGGGTGGCGCCGTCGCGCCGGTTGGCGGTGAAGGCCCGCACGATGCCCCGCAGGTCCACCCCGCTGTGCTCGTGGAAGCGGGCGTCCTCGGCGGCGATGATGGCCTGCCGCATCACCGGCGCCACCTCGTCCAGCGGCACGTCCACCCGGTCCTCCTGGTAGAAGGAGGTGATCAGGGTGGTGCCGTCGCTGGCGTACAGGTTCGATCGTTGGGCCGTCGGCGGTGTCCGCAGCGTGTTGGGCAGCTCCGCGTACGGCGCGGAGAGCGCCGAGAATCCGATGCCGAACACCAGCGCGGCCGGCAGCGCCGCCACCGCCAGGACCAGGCCGGCGAGCGTGCCGGCCAGCAGGACGGTGAACATCTTCGGCAGGAACGCCCGGGTCATCAGCTCTCCCCGCAGGAGCCGTCAGGACTCCCCCAGGATGGCGCTAATCACCCCTTCTGCCGCACCTTTCCCCCAAACCCGGATGAAATTCGCCGATCAGGGGAGCAACAGCGCGGCGAGCGGCTGCACCGTCTCCTCGATCTCGTCGGCGACCCGGCTGAAGCACTGGTCACCGCGCCCCCACGGGTCGTCGAGGTCGTCGGTGGGCAGCGCGGTGGCGCCCTGACGGGCCTCGTGCGCCGCCTCGACCAACGCCACGCCACGGGCGTGGACCGCGTCGGCGGTGGCCTCGGCCGCCGGCAACCCGGCCGGGTCGAGCGCGGCCAGCAACCGGCCGAACTCGCCGAGGACGAACGTGCGGGCGGCCGCGTCGGGCCGCAACGCGGTCACGTACTCCTGCTGATCCGCGGTGGCGGTCAGCACCAGGTCGGCGGCGTCGATGTGATCGGAGCGCAGTTTGCGGGCGGCGAACCCGGCGGTGTCGCCGCCCCGGGTGGTGACCTGACGGGCGGCCGGCGGGTTCATCTCCTCACCGGCATGCCAACCGCCGGTGCCCGCGCTGTGGCTGTGCAGCAGCTCCTCGGCCCGGGCCGGGTCGACCTCGCGCCGGGCCAGCCGATCGGCCACGGCGAGGGTGAGCAGCCGCTCGGCCATCGGAGAACGGCAGATGTTGCCCATACAGACGTGCAGGACGGTGAAGGGAGGCACCTACACCACCTGACTCTCACGCAGCTCCGGTACCACCTCACGGAGCCGGGCCAGGTCGATCGCGCCCTCCCGGACCAGCACCGGCTCGTCGCCGGTCAGGTCCACGATCGTGCTGGGCACCGGATCCACCGCCGGCCCCGCCTCCAGGTAGGCCCGCACGGAGTAGGCGAGTTGGTCGCGTGCCTGGTCGGCGGTGAGCGCGGCCGGCTGACCGAGCTTGTTGGCCGACGCGACCGCCATCGGCCCGGTCTCGCGGAGCACCTCCAGCGCCACCGGGTGCAGCGGCATCCGCACCGCCACCGTGCCGCTGTCGTCGCCGAGATCCCACCGCAGGCTCGCCGAGTGCTTCACCACGATGGTCAGCGCGCCCGGCCAGAACGCCTCGACCAGATCACGCGCCGCGGCGGGCAGGGTGTAGGCCAGGCCGTCGAGGGTGTGCCGGGAACCGATCAGCACCGGCGGCGAGGCGTGCGGGACACCCTTGGCGTCCAGCAGCGCCTTGACCGCGTACGGGGTGAACGCGTCGGCGCCGATCCCGTAGACCGTGTCGGTCGGCAGGACGACCAGCTCGCCGTTGCGGACCGCCTCGATGGCCGCAGCGATGCCGCGGTCCCGGTCGGCGAGCGACCGGCAGTCGTAGAGCATCACGAGGAGCCAGTCTGCCACGTCGCGGTGGCACCGGGTGGCGGGCGGTCCGCGAGGCGGGACGCGGTGACGAAACGCGGCCGGTCGGCGAGGTCGCGACGGTCGACGATCGCGGCGTACCGGCCGTCGGCGGCGAGCAGGCCCGGCACCACCGCGCCGTGGCTGTCGTCGTGTTCGATGCCGAGGACACCGCCGGGACGCAGCAGGAAACCCGCCCGGTCGATCACCCGACGGATGACGTCCAGCCCGTCCGTCCCACCGAACACGGCCTCCGCCGGGTCGTGGTCGGCCACCTCCGGAGGTACGGCCACCGCGAGCGGGACGTACGGCGGGTTGCACAGCAGCACGTCCACCCGACCCGCCAGCTCGGCCAGCAGCGCCGGATCGGTGGCGTCCGCCGCCACCACCTCGATCGGCCGGTCACCGGCGGCGACCCGATCCGCCGCGTTGCGTCGCAGCCAGGACAGCGCCCGCGGCGAGCGTTCCACCGCCACCACCCGGGCCTGCGGCACCTCGGAGGCCACCGACAGGGCGATCGCCCCGGACCCACTGCACAGGTCCACCACCAGCGGCTCCGACCGTCCGTCAGCCTGCCCGCCGTCGTCGCCCGCGATTCGCCGGGCCTGGTCGACGCCCCACCCGGCGAGCAGCTCGGTCTCCGGGCGCGGTACGAAGACACCCGGCCCGACGGCCAGCTCCAGGTGCCGGAAGCCGGCGGTGCCGGTGAGATACTGCAACGGTTCCCGTCGGGACCGGCGGGTCACCAGCGCTCGGTAACCGTCGAGTTGCTCGTCGGTGAAGCCGTCCGCCAGCGCCAACCGCCCGCGAGGGATCCCGAGCACGTACCCGGCCAGCAGCTCGGCCTCCGTGCGGGCCGAGGTCACGCCGGCAGTGGCGAGAGTACGGGCCGCGTCGGCGATCACGGGCGTCGGACGGTGACGTCTCGTCCCTTCGGACGGGTGTTGCGGCGCGGTGGTCACGCAATAATCATGAAGCGTCGCCGTGCACGTGCATAAGCGGGTGCAGCGGCACACCGACAGGAGGTCACGGGTGGGCTGGCTCGACCGGGTCGAGGACCAGGTTGACGCCCTGACGAAGGCGCGGGCGTTGCAGGAGGTGAGCCGCTCCACCGAGGCGTACGGGCTCCTGGAGCAGGTGCTGCGTGCCACCCGCGACCCGCACGCCCGCGCCGACGCGCTCGTGCAGCGGCTCTCGGCCCTGATCAACCTCGGGCGGACCGCCGAGTACACCCGCGCCATCGAGGAGGCGTCCGCGGCGGTACGCGACCTCGCCGAGCCCTATCTGCACGGGCACCTCAACGCCCTGGCCGCGCTGGCCGCCCATCACCAGGGCGCGCTGGACCGCTGCGTGACGCACCTGGTCAAGGCCGCCCGGGCGCTCGGCGCGGTCGAGGAGGCGGACCGGGACACCGCCTGGGGCTGGCACGACCTGGCGATGGCCTACTCGTACCTCAGCTTCCACGGCTACGCGTTGGGCGCGATCGAACGCGCCCGGCAACTGGGCACCGCCGCCGGCATCCCGGAGGAGACGTTCGCCGCACCGGGCATCCGACTGCGCAACGCGGTCGCCCTGGACCACACCGGTGACAGCGACGGCTGTCTGCGGGTACTGCGGGATGTCGGCGGCGACCTGGGCCGGTTCGTCACCGCCGGACGGGCCGACCGGCTGCGCCCCAGCAGCCTGGCCGCCTACGGCTACGCCGCCGCCCGCCGGTGCGCCCTCGGCGACGACATCGACCCCGTCCCGGGCCTGGACCCGGCCCGACTGCTCGGTTACGGCGCGGACAGTGCCCGGGCCCGCGACATGCGCCAGCTCGGCCAGGTGTGTCTCGCCATCGCCAGCGGACGCCCCATCGAGGCGGTCACCCGGCTGGACACCATCCAGGTGTCCGCGGAGACGCTCGGCGCGGCCGAGCCGGCCCGGCTGCGCAGCATGGCGCTCGGACGAGCCGGTGACCACGCCGCCGCGCACCGGGCCGACCGGCTGGCCTTCCGGCTCGCCGCGCAACGCCACGACCGGCTCCGTGACGTCTACATCGACGGCATCGCCGCCCGGATCGACCACGAGGAGATGCGTCGCGAGGCGGCCCGGTTCGAGGGAGAGGCGTTGACCGACCCGCTGACCGGGCTGCCCAACCGGCGCCGGTTGGAGCGCTACATCGCGGCCGTGGTCGCCCGGGGTGAGCGGGTGGTGATCGGCGTCTGCGACCTGGACGGCTTCAAGGCGGTGAACACGCGGCACGGGCACCACTCGGGAGACCTGGTCCTGCAACGTGTCGCCGGAGTCATCAACCGGGTGATGCGCCGCGGCGACTTCGTCGCCCGCTACGGCGGCGACGAGTTCGTGGTGGTGCTGCCGGAAGCGGGGATGACCGAGGCGGCCGAGGTGGCGCGGCGGATCGACGCCGCCGTCCGCACCGAGGACTGGGAGTCGTTGGTACCGGGCACTCCGGTCGGGGTCAGCATCGGCTTCGCCGAGGTGGGAGCCGGCGGCCCCGGCCAGCGGGACGCGCTCGGCGCCGCCTTCGAGGCCGCCGACCGGGAGATGCTGCGGGCCAAGGCCCGGCCGCGTACCGCCTGACCGACGGCAGCCCCTCAGCGCCGGGTCAGCTCCGCGTCGCCCGCCAGGCGCGCGGCCCGGTCCGCCTCGCTGAGCGCGTCGAGCACACCGTCCAGCTCCCCGGCGAGCACCAGATCCAGGTTGTACGCGGTGAAACCGATCCGGTGATCGGTGATCCGGTTCTGCGGAAAGTTGTAGGTGCGGATCCGCTCGGAGCGGTCCACCGTACGCACCTGGGCCTTGCGGGCGTCCGACGCGGCGGCGTCGGCCTGCTCCTGCGCGGCGGCCAGCAGCCGGGCGCGCAGGATCCGCATCGCCTGCTCCCGGTTCTGCAGCTGGGACTTCTCGTTCTGGCAGGAGACCACGATGCCGGTGGGCAGGTGGGTGATCCGCACCGCCGAGTCCGTGGTGTTCACCGACTGCCCCCCGGGCCCGGACGAGCGGAAGACGTCGATCCGCAACTCGTTCGGGTCGATGGTGACGTCGACCTCCTCGGCCTCCGGCAGCACCAGTACGCCGGCCGCGCTGGTGTGGATGCGTCCCTGCGACTCGGTCACCGGGACCCGCTGCACCCGGTGTACGCCGCCCTCCCACTTCAACCGGGACCAGACGCCGTTGCCGCCCTCCGGCACACCCTTCGTCTTGATCGCCAGCGAGACGTCCTTGACGCCGCCGAGGTCGGAGTCCTGGGCGTCGATCACCTCGGTGACCCAGCCGCGCCGCTCCGCGTACCGGGTGTACATGCGCAGCAGGTCACCGGCGAACAACGCGGACTCCTCACCGCCCTCGCCCGCCTTGATCTCGACGATGACGTCCTTGGCGTCGTGCGGGTCACGAGGGATGAGCAGTTCGGCGAGACGCTCCTCCAGCACCGGCAGCGTCGCCGCGATCGTCTCGGCCTCGGCGGCGAAGGAGGCGTCCTCGGCGGCCAGTTCACGGGCCGCGGCGAGATCGGCGCGGCCCTGCTCCAGTTCGGCGGCGGCCTTGTGCAGCGGCACCAGCTCGGCGTAGCGGCGGCCGATCCGACGAGCGGTGCCCTGGTCGGCGTGGATCGCGGGGTCGGCCAGTCGCTTCTCCAACTCGGCGTACTCGTCGAGGAGGGCGGCCAGGCGTTCACTGCTCATGCTGGAGATCGCTCCTTGGGACCGGACACAGACGGACAACGCCCGCGCCCGGCGGTGAACCGGACGCGGGCGTCGGACGAGGAGCTACTTGGCCTTCTTGCCCTGAACCTTGGCGTACTTCTGCTGGAACTTCGCGACCCGCCCAGCGGTGTCCAGCACACGCTGCTTGCCCGTGTAGAACGGGTGGCAGGCGCTGCACGTCTCAACGTGGATCGAGCCGCCCTTGGCGGTGCTGCGGGTGGTGAAGGTGTTGCCGCAGGAGCAGCTGACCTCGGTGGTCACGTACTCCGGGTGGATGTTGGGCTTCATGTCGCCTCGGTCCTCTCGTCTGTGGTCGCCGGGTCGCCCCTGGCCTGCCGCTGCCTGCCGATGGGGGCGTGAACCGGAACCGGTGGCCGATTGACCAGTCTGCCATGGGCCCCGGTGGGCCCTGGAGCCGGGCCGCGTCAGCTGGTCGCCGGTAGCAACATCGGGCCTCGAGTACGCATTCCCACCACCTGCGCGAAGCATTCCTGCACCCGCCCCGCCGCCACCAGCAGGGAGATATCCACCCCCGCGCCCCCTTTGCTTTGCTTCAACCGGCGCACTGGTTCCGGCTGGCTTCCAGTGCGTGGGGTGAAGCAGAGCAAAGGGCCAGAACCGAGAGGGTACGGGCGGAGGGACCCGAGCCGATCCGGCACCCGAAAAGGGCGTGGCCGGATCCGGCCACGCCCTTTCGTCGGTCTTCGTCGGCGGGAGTTACTCCCCCGGCGTCGACTTGGCGATCTGCATCAGGAACTCGATGTTGGTACGGGACTGCTTGAGCCGGTCCAGCAGGAGGTCGAGTGCCGCCTGCGAGTCCAGCGAGTGCAGCACCTTGCGGAGCTTGTGCACGATGGCCAGTTCCTCCGGCGCGAGCAGGATCTCCTCCTTGCGCGTGCCGGACGGGTGGATGTCGATTGCCGGGAAGGTCCGCTTGTCGGCGATCTTCCGGTCCAGCTTCAGCTCCGCGTTGCCGGTGCCCTTGAACTCCTCGAAGATGACCGTGTCCGCCATGGAGCCGGTCTCCACCAGGGCGGTGGCGAGGATGGTCAGCGAGCCGCCGTTCTCGATGTTGCGGGCCGCGCCGAGGAACCGCTTCGGCGGGTACAACGCGGTGGAGTCGATACCACCCGACATGATCCGGCCGCTGGCCGGCGCCGCCAGGTTGTACGACCGACCGAGCCGGGTCACCGAGTCGAGCAGCACGACGACGTCGTGGCCCAGCTCGACCAGGCGCTTGGCCCGCTCGATCGCCAGTTCGGCGACGGTGGTGTGGTCCTGCGGCGGGCGGTCGAACGTGGCCGCGATGACCTCGCCCTTGACCGACCGCTGCATGTCGGTGACCTCTTCGGGTCGCTCGTCCACCAGCACCACCATCAGGTGGCACTCCGGGTTGTTGTGCGTGATGGCGTTGGCGATCGCCTGCAGCACCATGGTCTTACCGGCCTTCGGCGGCGACACGATCAGCGCCCGCTGCCCCTTGCCGATCGGCATGACCAGGTCGATGACCCGGGTGGTGAGGATGTGCGGCTCGGTCTCCAGCCGCAGCCGCTCCTGCGGGTACAACGGGGTGAGCTTGTAGAACTCCGGCCGGCGCTTGGCCTCGTCCGACTCCATCCCGTTGATGGTGTCCAGCCGGACCAGCGGGTTGTACTTGTCACGCCGCTGCTCGCCGTCGCGGGCCGCCCGGACCGCGCCGGTGATCGCGTCACCGCGCCGCAGGCCGTACTTCTTGATCTGGGACATCGACACGTAGACGTCGTTGGGGCCGGCCAGGTAGCCGGTGGTCCGGACGAAGGCGTAGTTGTCCAGCACGTCGACGATGCCGGCCACTGGCACGAGCACGTCGTCCTCGCCGACCTGCGGCTCACGGCCGCCGTCGCCGCCGGAATCGTTGCGGTCACCCCGGCCCCGCCGGCGGTCCCGGAAACGGCTGCGCCGGCTGCGCCGACCGCCGCTGTCGCCGTCGTCGTCACCGTCGTTGTCGCGCTCGCCGCGCTGTCCGCGGTCACCACGGTCGGCACGGTCGGCACGCTCACCGCGGTCACCACGGTCGGCACGCTCACCGCGGTCACCACGGTCGGCACGCTCACCTCGGTCACCACGGTCGGCACGCTCACCTCGGTCACCACGGTCGGCACGCTCGGCACGGTCACCACGGTCGGCACGGTCACCGCGTTCCGCACGCTCGCCACGGTCAGTGCGCTCACCGCGCTCGGCACGGTCGGCGCGGTCGGCGCCACGGTCCCGGCCGGACCGGCCCTCGGATCGCTCGCCCTCGGCGGTGGCCTCCTCGGCACGCGGTTCCGCCACGGCGGTCCGGCTCCGCCGGGTACGGCCACGACCCTCGCTCTCGACGCTCGCCGCCGGCTGTTCGGCGCCACGGCGTTCGGCCTCCGGCCGCTCGCCCGTGTCGCGTACCTCCGCGTGCACCTCCTCGCGGACCGGTGCGGCGGCCGCCGCGACCTCGGCCCGCGGTCGAGGGGCCCCGGCAGTGCCGCCCTGCCGCTCGGTGATCGCGCTGATCAACTCGCCCTTGCGCATGCGAGCCGTCCCCGAGATGCCGAGCGACGCGGCCAGGCTCTGCAGCTCCGGCAGCAGCATCGCCGACAGGCCGGTGCCGCTGCGCCGGCGGCGGGCGGGGGCAGCGGTGGTGGCATCGCCAGCGACGTTGGAAACATCCGACGTCACGTCGGTGGTGTCGCTCAATGGATTCCTTCCCTCGATAGGCCGGGACTGCCCGGAATCGACAACAGGTGGCCGGGCGGCCTCGGTACACCCGCCTCGCATGACGCTTCGCGGGAGTCTTTAACACAGCAGCCGGTCGGTCTCCCGACCCACCAGATGGAGCGGTGGGCGGGTTTCGCCGTCTGCGGCGACCAGTGAAGACTGCGGTGCGGCGTGGGCCTAGGCAGGGGTGACGGGCTTACCGCCGAAAGCTTCGGGGGTGCGCCGACCCGCAGGGAGATCGCATGCTTCGCGGCTGTGCTAAGTCTAGAGCGTAATCAACTCTTGCGACCTGCGGCAACAGGGTCCCGCTCCGCGTGTCCGAGTCTACCCCGTCCGACCTGGGCCCCGCATACATCTACCGCCAACCGCAGCGGCCGCCAGTCTGTTCCCGCGTCGAATTCTACGGGTAGCTCGGACAGGGCGAGCACGGTGGGGCCGGCACCACTGACCACGGCGGCCACACCGGTCGCACGCAGCTCGTTGACCAGGGCGTTCGTGCCCGGCATCGACGCCGCGCGATAGTCCTGGTGCAACCGGTCGGCGGTCGCCGGCAGCAGCAGTGCCGGCTGCGCGGTCAACGCGTGCACCAGCAGTGCCGCCCGGCCGGCGTTGAACGCGGCATCGGCGTGCGGCACGGTGGCCGGCAACGCCGCACGGGCCGAGGCGGTCAGCCCCCGCTCGGCCGGCACCAGCACCGTGGGGCGCACGTCATGGGCCACCGGCAGCGACACCGCCCGGGCGCCGTCCGGCTCCGTCCAGGCCAGGGTGAAGCCGCCGAGCAGGCAGGGTGCGACATTGTCCGGATGGCCCTCGATCTCGGCGGCCAGCCGCAGCACCGCGTCATCGCCGAGGCGACTTGCGCCCTCCGCCACCAGCGCCCGGGCCAACAGCACCCCGGCGACGATCGCCGCCGACGAGGAGCCGAGCCCGCGCGCCTGCGGGATGCGGTTGACACATTCCACCGCCAGCCCGGCTGGTTGCCCACCGAGCGCGTCGAAGGTCGCGCGCATGGCGCGTACCACCAGGTGGCTGTCGTCGGTCGGCAGATCGCCGGCCCCCTCGCCGGTCACCGTCACCGTCACGCCCTCCGCCGTCACCTCGGCGGCGACGTCGTCGTGCAGCGCGAGGGCCAGCCCGAGCGCGTCGAAGCCCGGCCCCAGGTTCGCACTGGTGGCCGGCACCCGGACCCGGACCGGTTCGGCGACGAATGTGGTCGACACCCCGCCCATGCTAGGGACAGCCGCCACCGATGGGGAGCATCGCCCGGCACCTGGGACACCGAGCGCACCGATCGCACCCTCGCTACCGGTTCTCCGCGACGGCGGGTGGCGACGCGGCGAGCGACAGGCCCCGCGTCGCGATCCGCCAGCCGATCGCGTAGACCAGGGTGACCAGGCCGCAGCCGGCCAGGACGACACGCTCGTCGACGATGTCCACGACCGCGGCCACCACCAGCTGACTGACGGAGATCGCCAGGGTCGCCAGCATCATGTCGGTGGCGAAGACGCGACCCCGTAGCCGGTCCGGCACTTCGCCCTGCAGGGCGAAGTTCGACATCACCCAGTTGCTGCCACCCGCGAAGTGCGCCACGAAGACCAGGACCAGCACCAGCGGGAACCAGGCGGCCACGGAGGTACCGAGGTAGGCCAGCCCGTACGCCGACATGGACAGGGCCAGGCCGGGCAGCAGCCAGGCACGGTTGGTCAGCACCCGACGCATCATGATCGGACCGACCAACGCGCCGGCACCACGGACGGCGAACAGCAGGCCGGCACCGAGCGCGCCGACCCCGTACACCCCGGCGAGCAGCGGAAAGACGGTCAACACACCGTTGCCGAGGCCCACCGCCGACTTGACCGTCACCAGCGCCAGCACCCGCGGACGGCGACCGATGTAGACGAGCGCCTCACGGATGGCCGCCCAGGTCTGCGGCGGTCTCGCACCCCGCTCCCGGGGTGCCTGCAACGGGCGGCGGATGAGCGTGGCCAGGCCCGCGGCGATCACCAACCCGACCGCGCCGACCCAGAAACAGGCGTACGGCCCGGCGGCCGCGCTGAGCACCCCACCGAGCGACGCGCCGACGACGGTCATCGTGCCCCACGCCGAACCGGCCACCGCGTTGCCGGCGGCCAGCTCGTCGGAATCGAGCACGTTCGGCAGCGCCGCCTGTGCCGCCGGGGAGTAGAACGCCTTCGCCACCGCGACCACGCCGATGCCGAGCAGCGCCAGCCAGGCCGTGCCGGCATCGCGTACGCCGAGCAGCAGCAGGACGCCGACAAGCGCGGCGGCGTTCGAGACGATCATGATCGTACGCCGGTCGAAACGGTCGGCGACGGTGCCGGAGTACGGCAGCAACAGTGCCACGATGCCCGTGTCCACGGCGAGCACCAGGGCGCCCCACACCCCGCTGCCGGTCAGCTTCGGCAGCAGCACCAGCAACGGCACCATGACGAACCAGTCGGCACCGAAGACCACCAGCTCGGCCAGGAAGAGATTGCGGAAGTTCCGGTTGCGGGTGAGGACCGAGAGGGTGGACGCCACGGTGCGGACCATACCCGGCCACCGTCGGTGGCCGGGTCGGAGCGCGGACACCCCCCGGAGGGCCTGAGGACCCTCCGGGGACGTCCGGTCACGCGTTCGGTGGGAACGGCGAGTTACGGGTCTTCGGCAGCCGGAGCACCTCGAACTGATCGGTGTTCTCGATCAACGCCCCGGAGGGCGCCGCCGGTACCGGCCGGCTCTCCCGCCGGCCGGTCTCCGCCGTGCCGGCACCGGCCTGCGCGCCCACCGGCGTCCGGTCGGTGTCCGGCTCGGTGCCGTCGGCGTCGTGGACCTCGCCGGCACCCGGTTCGCCGGCCGGATCACCGTGGCGGCGACGCCGCCACGCCCGCACCGAGACCTTGGTGTCCTCCACCATGGCGTACAACGTCGGCACCAGGATCAGCGTGAGCAGGGTGGAGGTGAGCAGGCCGCCGATCACCACGATGGCCAGCGGTCGCGAGATGAAACCCCCCTCACCGGTCAGCCCGAAGGCCATCGGCGTCAACGCGAAGATGGTGGCGATCGCGGTCATCAGGATCGGCCGCAGCCGGTGCCGTCCACCCTCGACCACCGCCTCCCGCACACCCATGCCCTGGGCCCGGTACTGGTTGACCAGATCGAGCAGCACGATGGCGTTCGTCACCACGATGCCGACCAGCATGAGCACGCCGATCAGCGCCGGCACGCTCAGTGCGGTACCGCTTACCAGCAGCAGGGCGACCGCTCCGGTGGCCGCGAACGGAATGGAGACCAGCAGGATGAGCGCCTGCACCACGCTGCGGAACGTCGCCATCATGATCAGGAAGACGATCGCGATCGCGGCCAGCACGGCCAGGCCCAGATCGGCGAAGGTCTCCCGCTGCTCGGCGCTCACCCCGCCGAGGGAGAACGTGGCCCCCGGTACGTCGATCGCGTCGAGGCGACGCTGCAGCTCCGTGCTGATCGCGCCCAGGTCGGAGCCGGTGACCGTGCCGGTCACCGAGACGCTGCGCTCACCGTCGATCCGCCGTACCTGTTGCGGGCCGGTGGTTTCGGTGACGTCGGCGATGTCGTCCAGCTCGACCGCGCCCACCGGCAGGGCCCGCAGCTCCGCCACGGTCGCCGGCGGTGCCGCCGACAGGCGCAGCACCACGTCCCGGGCGGCGCCGTCGACGGTCACCTGGCCCAGCGGCGTACCCCGGAAGGACTGCGACACCAGCTGGCCGACGGCGGCCTCGGTGAGCCCGGCCCGGCTGGCGGCCACGCGGTCGACCGTCACGTCGATCCGGGGTACCCGCTCGGCCAGCGTGGTCGAGACGTCCTCGACCCCACCGATGCCGGTCAGCGCCGTCTCGGCCTGCGCCGCGGCGGCGGCCAGCACCTCGGGATCGGCGGCCCGGACGATGACCGCCAGCTCGTTGGCGGACGCCCCGCCCTGGCCGGCCGGGAAGGTGATCTCGCCGGCCTCGGAGCCGAGCGCCGCGAACCGGTCCCGCAGCACGCCGCGCATCGCCTTCGCGTCGGTTTCCCCGCCGAGCCGCAGGGCGTAGTTGGCCACGTTGTTGCCGGCGCTGCCGGCCCAGGGTGTGTCCCCGCCACCGGCGGTGACCTGGTACGAGTCGATACCCGGAGTGTCCGCCAGCACCGCCTCGACCCGCCGGGCCGCCGCGTCGGTGCCGGCCAACCCGGTGCCCACCGGCAGCTCCTGGCGGATGTTGAGGGTGTCCTGACCGGAGTCGTCGAGGAAGTTCGTCTCCAGCTGCCGGGCCAGCCCGAAGGTGCCGAACAGCACCAGCAGTCCCGCCGCCAGGGTCGCCCACCGGTAGGCCCGCCGCCCGGTGGCGAACCGGATGACCGGCAGGTACGCCCGCTGCAACGGGCTGCGCAGCTCACGCTCCTCGGCCGCCCGCCGGACCGCCGCCCCGTCGGCCGCGGCGCTGACCGGCTTGAGGAACCAGTACGCGAGCACCGGGATCACCGTCAGCGACACCAGCAGCGAGGCGAGCAGCGCCACGGTGACCGTGATCGCGAAGGGTGCGAAGAGCTGCCCGACGAAGCCACCGACCAGAGCGATGGGCGCGAAGACGGCAACCGTGGTCAACGTCGACGCGGTCACCGCACCGGCCACCTCGCGTACGGCGGTGAGAATCGCCTGCCGTTTCGGCCCCCCGTACGTCAGGTGTCGCTTGATGTTCTCCAGTACGACGATCGAGTCGTCCACCACCCGGCCGACCGCGACCGTCAACGCGCCGAGGGTGAGCAGGTTGAGCGAGTAGTCACCGATCCAGAGGGCGATCAGCGCCACCACCACCGACAGCGGGATGGAGACCGCGGTGACCACAGTGGAACGCACCGACAGCAGGAACACCAGGATGACCACCACGGCCATGATCAGACCCAGCAGGCCCTCGGTGCTCAGCGTCTTGATGGACTTCTCCACGAACGGCGCCTGGTCGAGCACCACGGTCAGCTCGGCGCCCGTGGCGGACCGCAGGTCGGCGAGCCGGTCGGCGACCGCGTGCGAGATCTCCACCGCGTTGCCGTCCGGGTCGGCGGTGACCGCGATGCCGAGGCTCTCCCGGCCGTTGGTGCGGGTGATGGCGGTGGCCGGGGCGAGTTGCTCCTCGACCGTGGCGACGTCGCCGAGACGGACCGGTCCGGCCTTCTTGACCGGCGGAGCGACGATCACGTCCCGCAGCTCGTCCAGGGTGGTCAGCGGGGCGCCCACCTGCACCGGCAGAGTGCGCTGGCCGTCCAGCACGGCACCGGCGGGCACCGCCACGCCGTTGGCCCGCAACGCCGTGCCGATCGCGGTCGGCTGCACCTTCGCCTTCGCCAGCTTCGCCGGATCCGGGGTGATCACCACCAGTTCGTCCCGGACGCCGGTCAGCTCGACGCCGCGTACGCCGTCGATCGCCGCCAGTTCCGGCACCACGGTGCCCCGCAGCTTGCCGGCGAGGGTCCGCTCGTCGTCGTCGCCGGACGCGGCCAGCACCACCGCCGGCAGGTCGTCGGTGCTGCCCGCGATCACCTGCGGGTCGACGCCCTCCGGCAGGCTGGTCCGGTTGATCGCGGTCTGCATCCTGCTGACCATGTCGTCGAGTTCGGTGCCGAACTCGTACTGCACCTGGATGGTGGTCAGGCCCTCCCGGGAGGTCGAGATGACCGAGTCGAGACCGGAGATGCCGCGCAGGCTGTTCTCGATCGGCTCGGCGACCTCGGACTCGACGACCTCCGGTGCGGCACCGGGGTACTGGGCCACGATGAAGGCGGCGGGGAACTCCAGTGACGGTAGGAGTTGCTGCTTCAGTGACGGCACGGCGTACGCACCGAACGCCGTGGTCACCACCGCGATGAGGGCTACCAGCCCCCGGTTGGCGAGGCTGAATCTGGCGAGCAGCGACATCGCGAGGCTCACTCCTGGGGGAGACGGTCGAGGGGTACGAGCAGTGTGCCCGACCCCGTCGGTCTGCCGATCTCCGGGGCGGGCGGGGATCACGCCGACGGCAGCACCGGCTCGGGCGCCTCCATCACCAGGTACTCCGCGCGCTGTCGAGCTGACTGCACAGACGGATCGCCGCGTGGAGACCGGTAAGCCGCAGCCAGCCGATGACGCCCGCCACCCCCGGCCGACCGGCCAGCGGGAGGTGCCGGGGTCAGGCGAGGTCGAGCGAGCGGGCGGCGACGATCGGGTCGTTGGCGATGGTGACCGGCGCGGGTGCGGTGGAGATGGCCCACTCCGGGTCCTTCAGACCGTGCCCGGTGACCGTGCAGACCACCGTCGCCCCGGCCGGCACCCGGCCGGCGGCGGCCTGCTGGAGCAGGCCGGCGACGCTTGCCGCGCTGCCCAGTTCCACGAAGACACCGACCTCCCGGGCCAGCAGCCGGTACGCCGCCAGGATCTCCCGGTCGGTGACCGCCTCGATCAGGCCACCCGAGGTGTCCCGCGCGTCCAGGGCCTTCGTCCAGCTCGCGGGGTTGCCGATCCGGATGGCCGTGGCGATGGTGGACGGCTCGGCCACCACCTGCCCGGTCACGATCGGTGCCGCGCCGGCCGCCTGGAAGCCGTACATCTTCGGTCGCCGGCTGGCGTTGCCGGCGTCATGGTCCTCCGCGTAACCCATCCAGTACGCGGAGATGTTGCCGGCGTTGCCCACCGGCAGGCAGTGGATGTCGGGTGCGTCGCCGAGGGCCTCGACGATCTCGAAGGCGGCCGTCTTCTGGCCGTGCAGCCGGTCGATGTTCACCGAGTTGACCAGCGCCACGGGGTAGTCCTGGGCGAGCTTGGCGGCAAGCGCCAGACAGTCGTCGAAGTTGCCGTTGACCTGGAGCAGCTTGGCGCCGTGCACGAGCGCCTGCGCCAGCTTGCCCAACGCGATCTTGCCCTGCGGCACCAGCACCGCGCAGGTCATCCCGGCCCGGGCCGCGTACGCGGCGGCGGAGGCGGAGGTGTTGCCGGTGGAGGCGCAGATGATCGCCTTGTTGCCGGCCTCGACCGCCTTGGAGACGGCCATCGTCATGCCCCGGTCCTTGAAGGAGCCGGTCGGGTTCGCACCCTCCACCTTGAGGTACACGTCGCAGCCGAGCCGGGCGGAGAGCACCGGCGCCGGCAGCAGCGGAGTGTTCCCCTCGTGCAGGGTGACCACCGGCGTGGCCTCGGTGACCGGCAACCGGTCCCGGTAGGCCTCGATCAGACCACGCCACATCACGCTCTCCTCGCCTCCGCCATTGACCCGGCCGCTCACAGCCCGCCCTCGACCCGCAGCACGCTCGCCACCGACCGGACGATGTCCAACCCACGAAGTTCCCCGACCGTCGCCGCGAGCGCCGCGTCCGGCGCGACATGGGTCACGATGACCAGTACGGCGTCACCGGCGGCGCCGGCGGCACCGGCGGCCGGCCCCTGACGGACGGTGGCGATCGAGACGTCGTGCCGGGCGAACACCCCGGCCACCGACTCCAGCACACCGGGCCGGTCGGCCACGTCGAGGCTGATGTGGTAGCGGGTGAGCGCCTCACCCATCGGCCGCACCGGCAGGTCGGCGTACGCGGACTCGCTGGCCGCGCGGACTCCGGCGAGCCGGTTGCGGGCCACCGCCACCACGTCACCGAGCACCGCACTGGCGGTCGGTGCCCCACCGGCCCCGCGTCCGTAGAACATCAACTGCCCGGCCGCCTCGGCCTCCACGAAGACCGCGTTGAAAGCGTCGCCCACGCTGGCCAGCGGATGGGTCACCGGGATCATCGCCGGGTGCACCCGGACGCTGACCGCCTCCCGACCCTGCCCGTCGGCGCCGCGGGCGGCGATGCAGAGCAGTTTGATCGTGCAGCCCATCGCCTTGGCGCTGGCCACATCCGCGGCGGTGACCTCGGTGATGCCCTCGCGGTGCACGTCGGCGGCGGCGACCCGGCTGTGGAAGGCCAGCGAGGCGAGGATCGCCGCCTTGGCGGCGGCGTCGAAGCCCTCCACGTCGGCCGTGGGGTCGGCCTCGGCGTACCCCAGCTCGGTGGCCTCCTCCAGCGCCTCGGCGAACCCGGCGCCGGTGGCGTGCATCGCGGAGAGGATGAAGTTGGTGGTGCCGTTGACGATGCCGGTGACCCGGGTGATCCGGTCACCGTGCAGCGACTCACGCAGCGGGCGCAGCAGCGGGATGGCCCCGGCCACGGACGCCTCGTAGTAGAGGTCGCCGCCGCCCTCCGCCGCCGCGTCGTGCAGGGCGCCGCCGTCCTCGGCGAGCAACGCCTTGTTGGCGGTGACCACGCTCTTGCCGGCCCGCAACGCCTCCACCAGCCAGCCGCGCGCGGGCTCGATGCCGCCGACCACCTCGACCACCACGTCGACGTCGTCCCGCTTGATCAGCCCGAGCGCGTCGGTGGTGAACAGGGCCGGGTCGACGGGAAGGTCGCCGCGGTCCCGCCCGCTACGGCGTACGGCGATGCCGGCGATCTCCAACGGCGCACCGACGCGGGCGGCGAGGTCGGCCGACTGCTCGTGCAGCAGCCGGACCACCTCGGCACCGACGGTGCCGCAGCCGAGCAGGGCGAGGCGTACAGGTGACGTCATCCCACATCCAAAGCGAGCAGGTCCTCTTCGGTCTCCGGTCGAACGATCAGCCGGGCCCGGCCGTTGCGAACCGCGACCACGCCGGGGCGGGGCACGTGGTTGTAGTTGCTGGCCATGCTGCGGCAGTACGCGCCCGTGCCGGGCACCGCGACAAGATCTCCGGGCTGCACGTCGGCGGGCAGGAATTCATCCTTCACCACGATGTCCCCGGACTCACAGTGCTTTCCCACCACGCGGGCGAGCATCGGCCCGGCGGTGCTCGCCCGGGAGGCCAGGGTCGCCGAGTACGACGCGTCGTACAGGGCGGTCCGGATGTTGTCGCTCATCCCACCGTCGACGCTGACGTACGTCCGGATGCCGTCGACGTCCTTGACCGTACCCACCTGGTAGAGGGTGAACACGGCCGGGCCGACGATCGCCCGCCCGGGTTCGATGGACAGGTGCGGCGTGACCAGCCGCTCCGCCGCGCACTCCGAGTCCACGATCTTGCGCAACCGCTTGGCCAGGTCGTGCGGGGCGGCGGGATCGTCCTGCGAGGTGTACGCGATGCCGAACCCGCCGCCGAGGTCCAGCTCGGGCAACTCGACGCCGCGGGCGTCGCGGATCTGCGCCTGCAGGGCCAGCACCCGACGGGCGGAGACCTCGAAGCCGCTGGTGTCGAAGATCTGCGAGCCGATGTGCGAGTGCAGCCCGCGCAGCTCCAGCACGTCCTCGTCGAGCACGCGCAGCGCCGCCGTCAGGGCCGCCCCACCCGCGAGGGAGAAGCCGAACTTCTGGTCCTCGTGGGCGGTGGCGATGAACTCGTGGGTGTGCGCCTCCACCCCCACGGTGACCCGGATCAGCACCCGGGGCCGGACGCCGCGTTCGCGGGCCAGCGCGGTGAGCCGCTCGATCTCGTGGAACGAGTCGACGATGATCCGTCCCACCCCGACGTCGAGGGCCCGGCTCAACTCGGCCACCGACTTGTTGTTGCCGTGGAAGCCGATCCGTTCCGGCGGCATCCCGCCGGCCAACGCCACGGCCAGTTCCCCGCCGCTGCACACGTCGAGGAACATGCCTTCCTCGGCGATCATCCGGACCACCGCCCGGCAGAGGAAGGCCTTGCCCGCGTAGTAGATGTCCTCGTCCGGGAAGGCGGCCTGGAAGTCCCGGCAGCGCGAGCGGAGATCGTCCTCGTCGAGCACGTACACCGGGGTGCCGAACTCGGCGGCGATGGCGCGGACGCCCAGGCCCGCGACGGTGAGCGCGCCGTCGGCGGCGCGCGTCACGTTGCGCGGCCACAGCTGCGGCACCAGGGCGTTGACGTCGTCCGGGGTACGCAGCCAGGCCGGCCCCCGGTTACCGATGTCGCCGTGCAGTGCGCCCGCCTCGTGTGCCCGCATCAGTGCCTCCCTGGATTCGCGACCGCGGGACCCGCCGGCTCACTCCTCGCGCTCACCACTACATCCGCTCCGGCGCCGAGACGCCGAGCAGGCGCAGCCCGTTGGCGATGACCACCCGGGTCGCGTCGTTGAGCCAGAGTCGCGCCCGGTGCAGGTCGGTGACGGCCTCGTCGCCCCGGGGCAGGATCCGGCAGTTGTCGTAGAACCGGTGGTAGGCCCCGGCCAGGTCCTCCAGGAACCGGGCCACCCGGTGGGGCTCACGCAGCTCGGCGGCGGCGGCCACCACGGCGGGAAACTCGGCAAGCGCCTTGAGCAGCTCGTTCTCCTTGTCGTGGTCGAGCAGCTCGGGTCGGAACGACGCCGCGTCGCCCCGGGTGAGGCCGACCTCGGCGGCGTTGCGGCCGACGCTTGCCGTGCGGGCCGCCACGTACTGCACGTAGTAGACCGGGTTGTCCCGGGTGGCCCGGGTCCACAGCTCGATGTCGATGTCGATCGGCGAGTCGCTGGAGTACCGGGCCAGCGCGTAGCGGGAGGCGTCCACGCCGATCGCGTCGACCAGGTCCTCCAGGGTCACCACGGTGCCGGCCCGCTTGCTCATCCGGACCGGCGCGCCGTCGCGGACCAGGTTCACCAGCTGCCCGATGAGGATCTCCAGCGTCTGCTCGGGGTCGTCACCGAAGCAGGCGGCCATCGCCTTCATCCGGCCGACGTAGCCGTGGTGGTCCGCCCCCAGCATGATCACGACCCGGTCGAAGCCCCGTTCCCGCTTGTCGAGGTAGTAGGCGCAGTCGGCGGCGAAGTAGGTCCACTCACCGTTGGACTTGCGCAGCACCCGGTCCTTGTCGTCGCCGAAGTCGGTGGTCCGCAGCCAGGTGGCGCCGTCGGAGTCGAAGAGGTGGCCCTGCTCGCGCAGCCGGGTCAGGGCGTGCTCCAGCTCGCCGCGATCGTGCAGGTCCTTCTCGTTGAAGTAGGTGTCGAACTCGACCCCGAAGTCCCGCAGCGAGGACTTGATCTCGGTGAACATCAGCGCGACACCCTCGACCCGGAAGACCTCCTGGGCGGCGGCGTCGTCCAGGCTCAGCACGTCGGGCCGCCGGGCGGTGACCTGCTCGGCGATCTCGGCGATGTACGCGCCGCCGTAGCCGTCCTCCGGCGCCGGCTCACCACGGGCGGCGGCGAGCAGCGAGCGGGCGAAGCGGTCGATCTGCGAGCCGGCGTCGTTGAAGTAGTACTCGGTGCCGACCTCCGCGCCGGTCGCCCGCAGCAGCCGGCTCAACGCGTCGCCGACCGCCGCCCAGCGGACGCCACCGATGTGCACGGGGCCGGTCGGGTTGGCCGACACGAACTCCAGATTGATCTTCAAACCGGCGAGCCGGTCGCCGCGTCCGTACTCGTCGCCCGCCTCGACGATCGAACGGGCGAGCTGTCCCGCGGCGGCCGCGTCGAGTCGGATGTTGAGAAAGCCCGGCCCGGCGATCTCGACCGACTTGATCCCCGGCGTGCTGGCCAGCTCGGCGGCGAGCGCGGCGGCCAGTTCCCGGGGCGGCAGACCGACCTTCTTGCTCAGCTGAAGCGCCAGAGTGGCCGCGTAGTCGCCGTGCTCCGGGTTGCGCGGCCGCTCGACCGTCGTGTGCCCCGGCAGCGCGGAGCGATCCCACTCTCGGTCGGCGAAGACGGCGTGAGCGGCGGCGAGGACGGCTTCGGCGAGTTCTGCTGGAGTCACCGATCCATGTTATCGGGGGTAGACTCGGTCCCCGCGGCGGCGACCCAGCAACCGAACCCGGCCCGCCAGAGCCCCTGACCGACCGACCTGACGAGGCACGATGAGTATCAGCACCCCGGGCGGCCCGGAGCGCCGCCCGACCGTGGTCAGCACCGGCAAGAAGCCGGCGGCGGGACGGCCGGCCGCCGGCGCCAAGGCGACCGGAGCCAAGGCTGGCCCGGGCAAGGCCGGCTCGGCCCAGCGCGCGGGGGGCGGCAAGGGGCCACGTAAGCCGATCACCCCGGTGAAGGTCAGCCAGGGTCGGTCGTGGGGACCGATCGCGCTGTTCGTCGCCGTCGGCGTGCTCGCCGCGTCGATCATCGGATTCGGCGCCTGGGCGACCTTCAAGGGCAGCCAGTCCTGGGAGGACAAGGCGGCCGACATCGCGGGCATCGTCAACTACCGCCAGGACGACCCGGAGAGCCTCACCTACGAGTCGCACCAGTCCGGCAAGATCGAATACAAGTACGCCCCGCCGGTCGGCGGCGCGCACAACAACGCCTGGCAGCGCTGCCTCGGCGACGTCTACGACGCGCCGATCGCGGCCGAGCACGCGGTACACAGCATGGAGCACGGCGCGGTGTGGCTCACCTACCGCCCCGACCTGCCCGCGGCCGACGTCGAGAAGTTGGCGAGCGTGATCCGGGGTAACGACTTCATGCTGATGAGCCCGTACGAGGGGCTGGACGCCGCCGTGTCGCTCCAGGCCTGGGGTTACCAGCTCAAGGTCGACAGCGCCGACGACCCGCGGATCAAGGAGTTCGCCACCACGCTGGCGCAGAACGCCTCGATCGAGCCGGGTGTGCCCTGCTCGTCCGGCAACTACACCACCGGCACCGGCACCGAGCCGCGCGAGTTGGCTCCGCCGACGGGTGGCTGACATGCCCAGCGCCATCCAGGAGGCGACCCCGGCGGAGCGCAACGGCACCGAACTCCACCGGCCGTCCCGGACGCTGCGTTACCTGACCCTGGTCATGGCGGCGGTGCTGCTGCTCGGCATCGGGTGGACGGCCGCGACCCTGGTGTCGGATCGGGCTCCGGGTGACGACTCGGCCGAGGCCGGCTTCGCCCGGGACATGTCCCGACACCACGCCCAGGCGGTGGAGATGGCGATGATCGCGTACGCGAAGGCGCAGAATCCGGCGCTGCGGCAGATGGGTTACGACATGGCCCTGACCCAGCAGGCTCAGATCGGTCACATGCAGCGCTGGTTGCAGGAGTGGGAGTTGCTGCCCACCGGTTCACGGCCCGCGATGGAGTGGATGCCCGACGCGGTGCCGGTGGGCCCGGACGGGCTGATGCCGGGCATGGCGACCCGCGAGGAGATCACCCAGCTGCACGAGGCCCAGGGCGTCGAGGTCGACCGGCTCTTCATCAAGCTGATGATCGATCATCATCTTGGCGGCGTTCACATGGCCGACGGTGTGCTCAAGGTGTCGGACCGGCCCGAGGTCGTCCGGTTGGCCGAGGCGTCGAAGCAGGCGCAGCAGAAGGAGATCAACGAGCTGCGCCGGATGACCCCTGCCGACGGCTGACCCGCTCGCCTGCCGAATCAACCCTCGCCGCCCCGCTCGTCATACGAGCGGGGCGGCGACGCGTAGGCATCCAGGCGCCAGCGAGTTCGCCTTCTCCGCCCCACCTTGAGAACATAAGACCGATTTTCCCTCTAGGGGTTACTTGGAGCGAAGTGCACTCGTTGTCCGAGACGTGGGGGTTGCACTCAGAGACGCGCGGCGTTCGGTCACCAGTTGGTGCCGACGCCACACCATCGGCGGTGACGGAGCGGTGGCAGCCGTCCGTCGCGGACAGCGGCAGGGTGAGCCGGGAACACTCAGCCGCGAACAGGAACTCGAACTGATCGACACCCTTCGGGGCGTCCACCCCGACGCGTTCGGTCTGGACGAGGAGCTGTGGACCCGCCAGAGTCTGCACGCCCTGATCCAGCAGCAGTTCGGCCTGACGCTGGACGTCGGGATCGTCGGGGCGTACCTGCGGGCCTGGGGGTTGGGTCCGCGCGAGCCCCGCGAACGGGCCTGCGGGCTCTGCGTCGGAGCGGTCGAACGTTGGGTCCGCAGCGAGTACCCGGCAATCACCCGGGCGGCCCAGGAACACCTGGCCGAGGTCTACTGGGTCGGCCGGGTCCGGCTGCGGGGCACCATGCCGGCGGCCGACGTCATCTCGGCGGTCTCCTCGCGGGGGCGGGTCCGGTTCATGGTCACCACCCCGTCGGTCGACCCACCACTGCCCCGGGAGTTCGTGCACCGACTCAGCGGGGCCGAGCGGCGCACCGTACACCTGATCGTGGACGGCTCCTGGGCCCGCAACGAATGGCCGCGCCGACTCCCCCGGCGCATCGTGCCGCACCCGCTGCCCAGCTGCGGACGCGCACTCGCCGCCTGACGCGCCGATACCGATTGGGCGATCGAGAGGGGCGTTTGCTAGTCTTCTCCAGTCGCTGAGCCCCCGTAGCTCAGGGGATAGAGCACCGCCCTCCGGAGGCGGGGGCGCAGGTTCGAATCCTGCCGGGGGCACCTTTTTCTGAAAGATCTGTAGTGGCCCGGCCGCATCCCGGGAGCCTTCCGAGAACGTAGTGCTCGCCGAGCAGTATGAGACGGCTGCGGTTTGACGCTTGACCGGCGGGACTTTCGAGCTATCCGTCCGCTGAGCAGCCATCCGGCGTTCCGGGTAGTGCGTCGAGTCAGGAAGCACCGAGGTCGGGCGGTGGACTCTCGACCACCAGATCTGCGGCTTCTTCTGCCGTTGCGACCAAGCCAATGTGCGCGGCGGAAGTCAGATGCGGTGGATCGTGATGAGGTCTTCGAGACCTGTGAGATTCTCGGCGTTACGGGTGTACACGGCGGCGTCGTGGGCGTGGGCCGTTGCGGCGATGAGGAGGTCCGTCACCCTGGCTCGCGGCTGGCGGCCGGTCTCGACGACCCGTGCGGCCAACCGCGCGTAGCTGTCGGCGATCGCTTCGTCGATAGGCAGCGGATCAAATCGACGTTGAATGGCACTCAACCGCGCCAACCGCAGCGCCCTCGCCTCGGCGCTTTTCGCGACCAGGACACCGAACTGGAGTTCGGCGAGGCTGGCGACACTGATGGCCAGCATAAGCCCGACGTAGCACATGTGCTACGCGCCGTCGACGTTCGTCGGCTGCGTCCCGACGATCACGCAGGTCGCCGTGAGCACAGCCAGATCAAGCTCCGATCGCCGCGTCCCAGGCAGCGGTGAGGCGTAGTCGCCGTCAGCTGAGCGGCCTGCCGAGGTCGGGACCTTGGTCCTGGCGGCTTCGGGTGTTCCGGCCCGCGCGCCCCGGCCCGCCGCCGGGCGAGAGTGGTCACGTAAGAAGCTGACCACGGAGGCAACGATGACCGTCCACCAGGGCACCCACCGATCGATCGAGCGTCCGCTCGAGCACGCCGAACTGCCCGGCGCCATGCTGACCACGACCGCCGCCCGGGCCCTCGCCGTGCTGCGGATCTCCACCGGCCTCGTCTTCCTCTGGGCCTTCCTCGACAAGACCTTCGGCCTCGGCTACGCCACCCCGACCGAGCGAGCCTGGATCAACGGCGGATCGCCGACCAAGGGGTTCCTCGCCAATGTCGAAGTCGGACCGATGCAGTCGGTGGCCCACACGATCGCCGGGACCTGGTGGGCGAACGCACTCTTCATGGTCGGGCTGGCCGCCATCGGCCTCGCCCTCATCGCCGGCGTCGGCCTGCGGGTGGCGGCCGCCTCGGGCACCCTGATGATGGCCTTGATGTGGCTGGCCGAGTTCCCGCTGGCCCGGTTCAACGCCGGTGGCGACCCGACCGGTTCCACCAACCCGGTGGTCGACTACCACCTGATCTACGCCGTGGTCCTGGTCGCCCTGGCCGCCGCGTACGCCGGACACACCTGGGGTCTGGGTCGGCTCTGGGCCCGCCTGCCCTTCGTGCAGCGCCACCGCTGGATGCTCTGATCCGCTCGACCAGCCGCTGGGCCGGACCGCCGCCACGGTCCGGCCATCGGCGTGCCGGCGGCAGGAAGACCGGTGTGGGCGCTCGTCCTGTTCAGTCCGCGGCGGCGCGCCGGGCGCGGGCTCGACGGCGGCCCTCGTGCATGGCCTGCACCCGTGGCACCGGAATGGTCCGCCCTTCCTCGACCAGGTCCGCCGGGAGATGCTGCGGCGGCGGCATCAGCTCGGCCCACGGATCCCGCTGCGCCACCAGCGCCGGGACCGTCCGGATGGTGAAGTCCGCCGGGGTCACGGACTCCAGGTCCGGCCAGGGCACCGGAAAGGAGACCGGCACGCCGGGACGCAGTCGGGGGCTGTACACCGACACGACCGTCGCGCCGCCGGTGCGGGTGGGGTCGACGAAGACCTTGCCGCCCCGGTCCTCCCGGATGAAAGCGGTGGTCGCCAGCGCCGGATCCAGGCGCTCCGCCCGAGCCGCGAGGGCCCGGGTGGCCGCGGCCAACTCCTCGGCGTCGGGGCCGGGCTCGACCGGGACGAAGACGTGCATCCCCTTGGCGCCGCTGGTCTTCACCGCGCCCGCCAGCCCGGCGTCGGCGAGAGCCTGCCGGACCAGCAGCGCGGCCGCCACCCCGGCAGCGAACCCATCACCCTCCGGCGGATCGAGATCCAGCACCAGGTGGGTGGGACGGCTCAGGTCGTCGACCACGGCCAGGGTGGGGTGGTACTCGACGGCCCGCTGGTTGGCGAACCAGAGCAGGGTACGGCGGTCGTCGCAGAGCGCGTACGCGATCTCCCGGCGGGACGCCTCGGCCCAGATCGACACCCGGCGCACCCAGTCGGGGGTGTACCGCGGCAGGTTCTTCTGCATGAACTGCGGCTGTCCCGGACGCACCCGGACCACCGACAGCGGACGGCCGCGCAACTGCGGGACGATCCGGTCGGTCACCGCGTCGAGGTAGTCGACCAGGTCGCGCTTGCTCGCGCCCGAGCCGTCGAACAACGGCTGGTCGAGATTGGTAAGCGCGACCCCGTCCCGGGTCTCGTCAGCCCCCATCCGATCACCATCCCGGCCGGATGCCCTTCGGTCAACCGGAACCCGCAGGTGATCCGTTGACGCCGTCAGCTCGACAGGCTCCACGGGCGGAGGGTGCCGGCCGCCCACCGCGAGGCACCACCGGCATCGCCCGCGGCCGGCAGGCAGCGGACGCGGCGGGCGGGCAGCGGACGCGGCGGGCGGGCAGCGGGCGCGGCGGGCGCGGCAGGCAGCGGGCGCGGCGGCAGGCAGCGGGCGCGGCAGGCAGCGGGCGCGGCGGCAGGCAGCGGGCGAGCGGGGGCGGGTGGGTCCAGGTGAGCGACACCTGCGGCGACGGTGGACCGGGCACCGGTCAGGCGAGCGGATCTCCGGCGGCGACGGCGGCGAGCAGCCGGGCGGTGTGCGTGCGGGTCGCCGCGTACAGGCCGGAGCCGTAGCTGATCCGGGCCACGCCCAGGCCGGCCAGTTCCGACCGCCCCGGCCCATCGGGTCGAGCCAGTACGTTGACCGGTGCCGCCACGGCCTGCGCGAAGCTCCGCAGTTGCGTCGGGTCGGCCAGCAGGATCGGGTAGACGCAGTCTGCCCCGACCGTCAGGTAGCGGCGCGCCCGGCGGACCGCCTCGGCGAGCCGGTCGGCCGGTTGCGCACCGGGCCGTAGGAAGACGTCCACCCGGGCGTTCACCACCACCGCCACCCCGGCGTCGTCCGCCGCAGCCCGTACCCCGGCCAGCAGGTCGGCCTGTTCGTCCGCATCGACCATGACGCCGGTACGCGGGTCCGAGTCCTCCAGGTTGAGCCCGACCGCCCCGGCGTCGAGCAACCGGGCGACCAGTTCGTCCGGGCGCAGCGAGTAGCCCCGCTCCAGGTCGGCGGTGACCGGAACGGCGACCGCGCGGGCGATCCGGGTCACGGCGGCGAACATCTCACCCGGCGGGGTGCGCTCGCCGTCGGCGTACCCGAGTGACTCGGCGACGGCCGCACTCCCGGTCGCCACCGCCGGAAAACCGGCGTCGACCACCGCCCGGGCCGAGCCGGCGTCCCAGACATTGGGCAGCACCAGCGGGTCGCCGGGGCGGTGCAGGGCACGAAGCGCGACCGCCCGGGCCGCCGTCGAGTCGGTCACGATCCGATTCTCGGCCCGACCCGATAACCGGCCAAAGTGCCAGTTCGGCATCGCTGGTTGTGGGAAACGCCACTGATCTGACCGATCGGTCAGCTTCTGACCGATCGGTCAGGCATGCTGAGAGTCATGGCCCGCACCACCCCGCAGACGCACGGCGAGATCCTCGCGGCGGCGGCGAGACGTTTCGCCGCCACCGGTTACCGGGGCACCTCGTTGCAGGACATCGCCACCGAGGTGGGCTGTTCCAAGGCGGCGGTGCTGTACCACTTCGCCAACAAGGAGGCCATCCTCACCGAGCTGATGGCACCCGCGATCGAGGTGCTGCGGTCACTCGACGACCGGATCGGCGACCAGCCCGGGCCGGCCGCCGCGCAGCGGGTCGCGGCCGAGGGCTTCGTCGACCTCGCCGTCCGGTTCCGCGGTGAGATCGCCCTGCTCCGGGGCGAGTTCACGGAGCTGCTGCAACAGCCGGACTTCGCCCACATCCAGCAGATCTCCGAACGGTTGATCAGCGCGCTCGCCGGGCGGTCCGAGCGGGCCTCCGCCCGGATCACCGCGCTGGTGCTGCTCGCCGGCATCGCCGAGACCTGCGGCCAGTTCGCCGACGTGCCCGACCAGGAACTGGGCGACGCGCTGCTGGCCCTGCTGCGCCGGGCGCTCGAACCGCCCGCTCACTGACCCGTCCCACCATCCACGACCGAGGGAAAGGACCTCATGGCGACCCTGCTCTACCGGCTTGGCCGGGGATCGATGCGTCGGCGGCGACTCGTCGCCGCGATCTGGCTCGTCGTACTCGTCGGGCTCGGCCTGGCAGCAGCGACCCTGCGCGGACCGACGGCCAGCAACTTCACCATGCCCGGCACGGAGTCACAGCGTGCGCTCGACCTGCTGAACGAGCAGTTCCCAGCGGCGGCCGGCGCCACCGGCACCATCGCGGTCAAGGCACCCGCTCCGGGGCAGCTCGGCACGCCCGATGGCCAGGCGGCGATCCAGTCGATCGTCCAGGAGGCCACGACCGTCCCCGGTGTGCTCGCCGCCGTCGACCCGTTCCAGGTCGGCTCGGTCTCACCCGACGGCCAGTACGCGCTGATCCAGGTGCAGTTCAATGACGGTGCCGACCAGATCACCGAGGAACAGCGGGAGGCGTACGAGCAGCTCGGCGCCCAGGCCGAGGCCCAGGGTTGGCAGGTGGCGCCCGGCGGTGAGGTGCTCAACACCGAGCCCGAGGTCGGCTCCACCGAGGCGATCGGCGTCGCGGTGGCCCTCGTCGTCCTGGTGGTCACCTTCGGCTCGCTGGTGGCCGCGGGCATGACCATGCTCAACGCGCTCATCGGCGTCGGCGTCGGCATGGCCGGCCTCTTCGCGCTGAGCGGCGTCATCGAGCTGACCAGCACCGCACCCATCCTCGCGTTGATGCTCGGCCTGGCCGTCGGCATCGACTACTCGCTCTTCATCACCTCGCGGTATCGGCAGAACCTACTCGACGGCATGCCGGCGGACGAGGCGATCGGCCGGGCGGTCGGCACCGCCGGCTCGGCGGTCACCTTCGCCGGAGCCACGGTGGTCATCGCCCTGGCCGGTCTCGCGGTGGTGAACATCCCGTTCCTGACCGTGATGGGTTTGGCCGCCGCCGGTACGGTCACCGTCGCGGTGCTGGTGGCGATCACCCTGCAACCGGCGCTGCTCGGCTTCGCCGGCCGCCGGGTGCTGCCCCGCCGGTTGCGCTCGTCGGTGCCGGTGGCGCTGACCGCCGATGACCTGCCGGACGACGCCGCCCGTCGCAGCGACGTGACCACCCACCGCGCGGCACCGGAGACCGCCACCAACGGCAGCGAGGACACCTCGGCGTTCGGCTTCCGTTGGGTCCGGCTGATCACCCGGTTCCGGATTCCGGTGATCCTGGTCGGTCTGCTCGGCCTGGGACTGCTCGCGTTGCCGGCACCGGACATGCGTCTGGCGCTGCCCGACGCCGGTACCGCGCCGGTCGGCTCGGCAGCGCGGGTCTCCAACGACCTGATCACGGAGGGCTTCGGACCGGGCTTCACCGGCCGGCTCGCGGTGGTTGTCGCCGGCGACGACGCCGGTGCCACCGCCGCCGCCATTCCACAGGTCACCGCCCTGGTCCAGCGCACCGACAACGTGCTCGCCGTGGCCCCGCCGCAGCTCAGCCCGGACGGCCGGACCGCACTGCTCGGGGTGATCCCGCAGACCGGCCCGACCGACCCGGCCACCGAGACGATGGTGCACGACATCCGCACCGCCGTCGGTGACATCCAGGGCGCCGACGTGCTGCTCACCGGGGTCACCGCGATCGGCATCGACATCTCCGAGAAGCTCTCCGACGCGCTGCCGATCTACCTGGCGCTGGTGGTCGGCCTGTCGATCCTGCTGCTGATGCTGGTGTTCCGCTCGGTGCTGGTGCCGGTCAAGGCGGCGCTGGGCTTCCTGCTCACCGTCGCCGCCACCTTCGGCATCACGGTCGCGGTCTTCCAGCAGGGGCACCTCGCCGACCTGGTCGGCCTGGACACTCCCGGTCCCCTGATCAGCTTCCTGCCGATCCTGCTGATCGGCATCCTGTTCGGCCTGGCCATGGACTACGAGGTGTTCCTGGTCTCCCGGATGCGGGAGGACTTCGTCCACGGCGACACCGCCCAACAGGCCACCATCAACGGGATGGGGCACGGCGCACGTGTGGTCACCGCCGCCGCCCTGATCATGACCTCGGTCTTCGGCGGCTTCATCTTCCTCGACGACCCGGTGATCAAGTCGATGGGCTTCGCGCTCGCCATCGGCGTGGCCATCGACGCCTTCGTGGTCCGGATGACCATCGTCCCGGCGGTGATGTCGCTGCTCGGCAAGGTGGCCTGGTGGCTGCCCCGCTGGTTGGACCGGGCGCTGCCGAACGTCGACATCGAGGGCGAGAAGCTGCGCGCCCGGCTCGACGACAAGGTCGGTGCCGGCGCCTGACCCGCACGGCGACCCGGCCCTCCACCCGACGCGGGGTGCAGGGCCGGGTCGACGCCGGCTCAGACGCCGGCCGGGTAGGTCTCCATCTCGCCCGGGGCGGCCAGGGCGGGCAACGGGTGCAGGGCGGTGGTCTCGTCGCACCAGATGAAGGCGTCGTAGCGCTCCCCCAGCCGGGTCGGCACGTAGTTGCCCCACGACTCGAACGACGGGTCGTACACCACCCCGATCGCCCGGTGGTCGAGCGTGTCGGTGACCCAACCCGGCTGGTCCGGCCCGCCGAAGACGAGCACCGCCCGCTCCGGCATCAACTCGTGCAGCCGATGTTCGAGCGAACCGGGCCGGGCCGGTGGAACCACCATCGCCTCCGCCGGCGAACCCCAGCGCGGCGCGGCGATCACCGTGCCCCGCCAACTGCCGAAGCCGATCAACGCCACCTGGTCCGTGCCGTGGCGTTCCCGGGCCAACTGGCCGATGTTCACCATCCCGTCGGCGGCCATGTCGGTCGCCCGGGCGTCACCGACGTGGGTGTTGTGCGCCCACACCACCCCCCGGGCGCCCGGCCCGTAGCGGTCGAGCAGGCGATCCAGGGTGTCGGTCATGTGGATGTCCCGGACGTTCCACGAGCCGGGCCCACCGGCGACCATCTCCCGGTAGTAGCGCTCCGCGCCGGCCACCACCTCCGCGTTCTGCCAGGCCGAGAAGGCGTCCGCCCCGTCGGCGGCGGCGTGTTGCCGGGTACGCGCCAGCAGCCGGATCACCTCCTGCTCGCACCGGGCGGAGACGAACCGGCTCGCCGCGCCGTACTCCTCGACCCGCTTGCCGTACGGCTCGAAGCACCGGTAGGCGTCCTGGGCGATCTCCAGCGACGCCGGCTCCTCCTCACCGAGGTAGTCGAAGATCGCCTGCATCGACTCCCAGAGGCTGTAGACGTCGAGCCCGTGGAAGCCGACCCGGGCGGTCTCGGCCCGGTCCATGTTCCAGGCCCGCAGCCAACGGCAGAAGCGGGCGACCTCGGCGTTGGCCCACATCCACGTCGGCCACCGTTCGAACCCCTCCAGGGCGGTCTGCGGCTCGGCCGCCGCTCCCGGGGCACCGGTCACCGAACGGTGCACCCGGTCGCAGTCCGGCCAGTCGCCCTCCACCGCCACGAAGGAGAAACCGCACTCGGCGACCAGACGGCGGGTCAACTGCTCCCGGATGCGGTAGTAGTCGTAGCTGCCGTGCGTCGCCTCCCCGATCATCACCACCCGCGCGTCCCGGACACGCTCCAGCAACGGATCGAGGTCGCTCGGCGCGCCGAGCCGCTGTACCAGCATGCCTGCGGCTACCCGGCACCCCGACGGGCAAACGCGGCGGCCCGCCGGGGTGTGCCGGGGCAGCTACGCGGGTAGTTCGCACAGCATGACCGACAGCGGTGCGGCCCTGCACGAGTACCTCGCCGGGCTGGAGTATCCCGTCTCCCGTGAGGACCTGATCCGCTGGTGCCAGGAGAACGGCGCGAGCACCGAGCAGTTGCAGGCCGTACGCGCGCTGCCGGTGGACCAGTTCAGCTCGCCCACCGAGTTGACCGAGGCGCTGGGCACCCTCCCCTGAGCCGGCTAGCGGGCGTGCAGCAGGCGGTACAGCACCAGCCACTGCTCCGGCCAGACATGCCCCACCGGGAGGTCCGGGTCGAGCCGGCTGGCGCGCAACGCCGCCGCCAAGCGACCCTTCGGATGCTCGCGGGCCAGCGACGCCGCGAGGGAGCCGCCGACCCCGCCGAACCCCAGCTCGACCATCCGTCGGTACGCCGGTAGGGCCCGGGGTGGCAGCAGCGGCGTTGCCCGCCGCTCGATGCGCAGGATGCCCGCGTCGACCCGGGGCACCGGACGGAACGCGGTACGCGACACCCGCCCGGCGAGCCGCCAGTCGAACTCCGGCCAGCTGAGCACCGTCAGTCGGGTCCACCGGCCGTACGCGCCGGTGCGCCGCCGGGCGTACTCCAGCTGGGTGAGCAGGGTGGCGGCGCGCAGTCGCGGCGCGGCCAGGCACCAGCGCACCACCGCCGCGGTCAGCGACCACGGGATGTTGCCGACCACGCAGAACTCCTCCCCCGGTGCCACGGTGGCGAGGAAGTCGGCCTGGCGGTGTGTCACGTTCGGCAGGGTCGCGCAGATCCGGGCCAGTTCCGCCGCGGCGGCGGGATCCACCTCGTACGCCGTCAGCCGGCCGCAGCGCGTGGCCAGCGGGCGGGTCAGTTGCCCCCGGCCGGCGCCGACCTCCAGCACCAGTCCGTGCGGATCGGGGCGGGCGGCGTCGACGAATCGCGCGACGGCGGCCGGGTCGGCGAGGAAGTTCTGCGAGAGCACGCGACGGGACCGGTCGCGTTCGGTCGTGCGGAAACGGCGGGGCGCCATGGCGTCGTCCTTGTCTGTCGCCGGGTGGGCGACGAGAGCGGACAGGCGACCGTCGACGGGGCCTGTCCGAGCGATCGGGACTCGGACGGCCCTGGTGAGATGGCGCGGAAGCGGCACCGCGCGGTGCGGTGCGGGTGACGCGGGCGGATGCGCGGAAGGCGTCAGTCGCGGGTCGCGCCGGCCAGGGCCGGACGCCGGACGCGCGGACGGGCCACCAGCAGCGGCCCGAAGGCGGCCGGCGAGGCGACCGCGTTGATCAGGGCGTGCACGCACATGCCGGCGACCCTACCGACTCCTCCGGCCGGTGGCGACCGGTTTACCGCCCGCGCTCAGGCCGGCACGTCGACCACGGTGCCCTGGGCGCGGGCGGCCTCGGCGGCGGCGAGGACCGCCACCACCTCGCGACCGAAGCGCACGTCGCAGCGGTGGTCCCGGGTACCGGCGTCGACCTCGGCCAGCAACTGGTCGATCGCCACCCCGAACGCCGTCGCCGGGCTGGCACCACCGTTCGGCAGTCGCTCGATGCCGCTCTCGCCGTAGAAGACGAACTCCGCGGCGACCGAACGGGGTGGTGCGTCAAGCGTCAGCGACACCGTGCTGGTGGCACCGTCGGCATGGCTGAGCAGCAGGTGCACCAGGCCACCGGGGCCGTCGGTGGCGGCCACCCGGGCCACCCGGCCGAGCACCGGAAGCAACACGGCCAGCGCGTGCGGACCGATGTCCCACAACGCGCCGTGCTCCCGCCGCCACGGCGACTGCCCGTACGGGCTGCCGGGCTGGAAGATCGAGGCGAACCGGATCACGCTGGCGGTGTGCCAGCCGCCGGCCGCGGCGGTCGCGGCGATGAAGCCGGCGACGTCCGGCTGGTACCGGCCGGTGAAGAAGACCACCGACGCGACACCCGAGTCGGTGGCCGCCTCGACCACGCGGTCGGCGTCGGCCACGGTCAGCGCGAGCGGCTTGTCCAGCAGCAGGTGCCGACCGGCGGTGGCGGCCCGGACGGCGATGTCCGCCTGGACGTCCGGCGGCAGTGCGACGGCCACCGCCTCGCACGCCTCGATCAGCGAGTCGACGTCGTCGAAGGCTGGTACCCCGTACCGGGTGGCCAGCGCGGCGGCCTTGTCGGGGTTGCGCCCCCACACGCCGACCAGATCCGCTCGCGGGTGCGCCTCGAGCGCCGCCGCGTGCGTCTCCGCCGCCCAGTGGCCGGTGCCGAACAACCCGAACCGCATCCCGTACCTCCGCCGTCCTCGCCTGATCCGCGACAGTGATCACGCTAGTCCCCCGCGGCCGTGCGTACCCGGCGTCCCGCCGGCCGGGGCCGGGACCGCGCGCACGGTAACCGGCCGCCCTGGCGGCGGACGCTCTTACTACGGGGGTTAGTAGAGTGGTGCGGTGATCGGAACGAGCACCGGACGGACCGGGTGACCACCGCCGCGACCGCCACCGGATCGCCGGCCGACGGGGCGCTGGCGGTCGCCGCCATCGTGCTGTCGCTGCTGGTGGCGGCCTGGGCGCTGGTGGCGGCGCTGCGCCACCGGCCGCCGGACCGGACGCAGTTGATCGGGCTGGCCGTACTGGAGCTGCTGCTGCTCGGCCTGGTGCTGGTGACCGCCGTGGCGCTGGCCGGCGGTGAGCGTCCGGGCGAACCGGGATCGTTCTTCGGCTACCTGGTCACGCTGGTCTGCCTGCCGCCGCTCGCGGCGGTGCTGGCTCGGATGGAACCGACCCGGTGGGGCTCGGCGATCGTGTGCGCGGTGTGTCTGGTGACGCCGGTGGTCGTGGTGCGGCTCCAGCAGACCTGGCAGGTGCTCGGTGGCTGAGCTGAGCACCGCCCGGCCCCGCACCAACGCCGGTCCGGGACGGTTGCTGATCGCCGTCTACCTGCTCTTCGCCATCGCCGCCAGCAGCCGCGCCGCTCTCCAGATCACCACCAGGTTCGACGAGGCGCCGTTGGCGTACCTGCTCTCCGCGCTCGCCGCGATGGTCTACGTCGTTGCGGCGGTCGGGCTGGCGCGGGCCGGTCACGCGGGCCGCCGGATCGCCCTGGCCTGCTGCGCGCTGGAACTGGTCGGCGTCGTCGGTGTCGGTGCCGTCAGTCTGGCCCGACCGGACCTCTTCCCCGACGAGACGGTCTGGTCCGGCTTCGGCAGCGGTTACGGCTACATCCCGCTGGTGCTGCCGGTCCTCGGCCTGGCCTGGCTCCGGCACACCCGCCGAAGGGCGGCAGCGGCCCCTTCCTGAGACCAGAAGGGGCCGCTGTTCGAGGCCGGTCAGTCCCGGGGACCGCCGGCGACGTAGATGACCTGTCCGGACACGAACGACGCCCCCTCGCTGGCCAGGAACGAGATGGTGTGCGCCACGTCGTCGGGCCGGCCCACCCGGCGGACCGGGATCTCCGACTCGGCGTGCTTCTGCATCGCCTCGAAGTCCACCTTCATCCGGGCGGCGGTGGCCGCGGTCATGTCGGTGACGATGAAGCCGGGCGCGACCGCGTTGGCGGTCACCCCGAACGGGCCCAGCTCGATGGCGAGGGTCTTGGTGAAGCCCTGCATCCCGGCCTTGGCCGCCGAGTAGTTGGCCTGGCCCCGGTTGCCCAGCGCGGAGGTGCTGGACAGGTTGACGATGCGGCCCCAACGGGCCTCGACCATGTGCTTCTGCGCGGCCTGACTGAACAGGAACGCCCCCCGCAGGTGTACCCCCAGGACGGTGTCCCAGTCGGCGTCGGTCATCTTGAACAGCAGGTTGTCCCGGAGTACGCCGGCGTTGTTGACGAGCACGGTCGGCGCGCCCAGCTCGGCGGCCACCCGTTGCACGGCGGCCTCCACCTGGGCCCGGTCCGCCACGTCCGCACCGACGCCGAGCGCCCGGCCGCCGGCCGCCGCGATCGCGTCCACGGTCTCCTTCGTCGCCGACTCCTCGATGTCGACCACCGCGACGGCCAGCCCGTCGGCGGCCAACCGCCTGGCGGTGGCCGCGCCGATTCCCCGTGCCGCTCCGGTCACGATGGCGACCCGCTGCCCTTCCGACATGCCTACCTCCCGGTAACTTGGCTCGACGGCAGGAGCCTAACCCACGCCGGGGCCGCCTGACCCCCGTCGATCCCGACCTCCGGACCGGGCCGCGCCGGCCCGGAGGTCACCGATCCACGCCGGGTCGGCCGGTCTTCGGCTCAGTGCGACCAGGATCGACAGAGCCGGATCCAGCGGTAGCCGTGCCCGGACAGTTGCAGCTTGTCCAGCTTGCCGACGTCGTCGTAGTTGCGGTCGGCGAGCACGTCGATGGGCAGGTCCGCCTCGGGCTGAAGCTGGCTGAGGTCCACCTCGGCGTCGGTGGTGCCGAGGTTGTGCAGGAAGACCATCGTCCCCGTCGGCCCGTCGGCGCGGTGCGCCAGCACTCCCGGGGGCATCGGCACGTCGATGTGGGTGGTCGAGCCGCAGCCGATCTCCGGGGCTTCCCGCAGCGTACGGATCATCCGCTCGAACCAGGCCAGCAGCGAGGTCCGGTCCCGGCGCTGGAGGGTGACGTTCACCTTCTCGTACCCGAACTCGCCCTTGTCGATGACCGGGCGGACGAGCTTCTCCGGCTCCGCCGTGGAGAAACCGGCGTTGGGCTGGTTCGACCACTGCATCGGGGTACGGATGGCCTCCCGGCCGTCCAGCGACAGGTCCTCCCCCATGCCGATCTCCTCGCCGTAGCGCAGCACCGGCGTGCCGCGCAGCGAGAACTGCAGGGAGTACGCCAACTCGACGCGCCGCCGGTCGTTGCCCAGCATCGGTGCCAACCGGCGGCGGATGCCCCGGTCGTAGATGCGCATGTGCTCCTCGGGACCGAACTGCTCGTACACCTCGTTGCGCTGTTCGGCGGTGAGCCGGGACAGGTCGATCTCGTCGTGGTTGCGCAGGAACGTCGCCCACTGCCCGCCCTGCGGCAGTGCCGGGGTGTCCCGCAACGCCTCGATCACCGGCTCCGGGTCCTGCCGGGCCAGGGCCAGCATCAGCCGCCCGTTCAGCATGAAGTCGAACAACATGTGCACCCGGTTCGCCGAGCCGCCACGGTCGCCGAAGAAGGCGGGCAGGTTGTCCGGCTCGACGTTCGCCTCGGCCAGCAGGACCGCGTCCCCGCGCCGCCACTGCACGTGCTGGCGCAGCTCGGTGAGGAACTCGAAGTCCAGTTCCGGGCTCGGGTCGCCGGGCTCGGTGCGCTCGATGATGAACGGCACCGCGTCCATCCGGAAGCCGGCGACGCCGAGCTGGATCCAGAACGACATGATCTTCTTGATCTCGGCGCGTACCGCCGGATTCATGGTGTTCAGGTCCGGCTGGAACTTGTAGAAGCGGTGGTAGTACCAGGCCTTCGCGGTCCGGTCGTAGGTCCAGGTCTCATGCTGCTCGCCGGGGAAGACCATGCCCTGGTGCCGGTCGGCCGGCTCCTGCTCGGACCAGACGTACCAGTCGCGGTACGGCGAGTCCGGCGAGGAGCGCGCGGAGACGAACCACGGGTGCTGGTCGGAGGTGTGGTTCACCACCAGGTCGATGATCACCCGGATGCCCCGGTTGTTGGCCTGGTGCAGCAACTCGGCGAAGTCGCCGAGCGTGCCGAACCGTGGGTCGACGTTGTAGAAGTCGGTCACGTCGTAGCCGTCGTCGTCGTTGGGCGACGGATGGATGGGGTGCAGCCAGAGGCAGGTCACCCCGAGCCGGGCGAGGTAGTCCAGCCGGCCGATCAGACCCCGGATGTCACCGACCCCGTCACCGTCGGAGTCCGCGTACGTGTCGATGTCGAGGCAGTACACGACCGCCTCCGAGTACCACCTGTCAGACATGCCCCCGTACCTTCTCCCGGTCGGGACGTCGGCAAACCCGACTCGGTACGGTGCCGGCATGCGCAGCATCGATTGGTCCGGTGGCGACTGGCACGGCCGGCCGGTCCGGGTGGCCGAGGAACCGGACGGCACGCTGGCCGTCGAGCCGGGTCACGGCAGTGACCTGTGGCGGCACACCAGCTACGGCTTCGTGCACGACGACGCCCCCGCACTGCTCGCGCCGTTTCCCGTCGGTACGGCCGTGGAGGTCGACTTCCGGCTGGCCTGGACCGGGCAGTTCGACCAGGCCGGCGTGCTGGTCCGGGTGGACGACCGGAACTGGGTGAAGGCGGGCGTGGAGGTCAGCGACGGCCAGCCCCAGGTGGGCGCGGTGGTGACCCGGGACGTCTCCGACTGGTCGGTGGCACCGGTGCCGGACTGGGCGGGCCGGGAGGTGAGCGTACGGGTCAGCCGCGCGGGCGACGCGCTCACCGTACGGGCCCGGGTCGCCGGTGGGTCGTGGCGACTGGTCCGGCTCGCCCCGCTGGCTCCCGACGCGGTGGCGGCGGCTGGCCCGTACTGCTGCTCGCCCAGCCGGGGCGGGCTCGTGGTGCGGTTCACCGGATGGCGCCTCGGCCCGGCCGACGAGGCGCTGCATCCGCAGGAGTGATTTGTTCGACCGGTGTGTCTCGCGGTTGCGGCGGGGTAAGAGTTCCGTTCACGCCGAACCCGCGAAAGGCATCATCATGGCGCTCGCCCAGGACGTCGACCCCACCCAGGTCGGCGGGCTGACCGGCTGGATCGCCGGGGTGATCGAGGCGAGCGGCGCGGTGGGGGTGGCCCTGCTGGTCGCCCTGGAGAGCATCGTCCCGCCCATCCCGAGCGAGATCGTCCTGGCGATGGCCGGATACCTGGCCGGCGAGGGCGAGTTCAACGCGCTCGTGGTGACCGTGGCGGCGACCGTCGGCTCGGTGCTCGGCGCGTTGTTCCTCTACTGGGTCGGCGCGGTCGTCGGCGAGGACCGCCTCAAACGGTGGCTCGACCGGTTACCCCTCGTCGATCTGGACGACCTGGAGAAGGCCGACCGGTGGTTCGAGCGGTACGGCCGGTGGGCGGTGTTCTTCGGCCGGATGGCGCCGGTGGTCCGCAGCCTGGTGTCGGTGCCGGCCGGGGCGAACCGGATGCCGCTCGTCGAGTTCGTCACGCTGACCACGCTGGGCAGCGGCATCTGGAACGGGATCTTCATCGGGCTCGGCTACGCCCTCGGCTCCCGCTGGCAGCAGATCGACCGCTACAGCTCCTGGTTCGACTACGGCATCCTCGCCCTGTTCACCCTCATGCTCGCCACCTGGGTGATCAAGAAACTCCGCCGCCGCCACCATCCCTCCCCCACCCCCTGACCACCCCCACCCCCACCCCACCCCCGCCCCCACCCCCGCGATCTTGCACTTTCTGTCGGGGCAAATCGCCTCTAAAGGTCCATAACGGCGACCGAAAGTGCAAGATCGCGGAGGGCCGGGGGTGCGGGGCGGGGCGGGGGTGGGGTGGAGGGTGGGGTCAGGGGAGGGTGCGGAGGTGGGGGGAGACGGTGCGGGCGAAGGTGTTGTTGTTGGTGATGTCCCAGTTGATGGACCAGGTCATCGCGCCGCGCAGGGCGGGGTAGGTGCGTGGGGGGCGGAAGCTGCCACAGTTGGTGCCCCGGGTGAGGCAGTCCAGTGCGGCGTTGACCACGCTGGGCGCGACGATGCCGCCGCCGGCCGCGCCGGGACCGGCCGGCAGGCCGAGCCCGACCTGGTCGGGCCGCAGCCCCGCCTCCAACTGGATGCAGGCCAGCGCGACGATGAAGTTGACCGTCCCCTGGGCGTACGCGGCGTTGTTGTCGCAGCCGAGCATCGCCCCGGAGTTGTAGAACTGGGTGTTCACCACGGTCAGGATGTCCTTGATGTCCAACGCCAGCTTGAAGTAGCTGCCCGCCGGGTTCTGCATGTCGATCGTCTGCGGCGCCATCGCGATGATCAGCCCGCTGCCCACCTTCGCCCGCAGTGACCGCAGGGCCTGCGCCATGTACGTCGGGTTCAACCCGTTCTCCAGGTCGATGTCGACGCCGTCGAAGCCGTAGCGCTGGATCAGGGCGTGGACACTGTCGGCGAAGGCCACCGCGGAGGCCGAACTGTTCACCACGACCCGGCCGGTCTCGCCACCCACCGAGATGATCACCTTCTTGCCCCGGCTCTGGAGGGTCCGCACGTCGGCCGAGAACTCGGCGTCGGTGTAATCGCCCAGCGCGGCGGACAGGCCGGGGTCGATGGCGAAGCCGACCGCGCCGGGCGTGCCGGTCGCGTCGGCGAAGGCGACCGCCACCAGGTCGTACTCGGTGGGCACGTCCCGCAGCCGCAGCTCGTCCGCCGGGTTGACGAAGTTGTGCCAGTAGCCGGTCAGGATGTGCTTCGGCAGCCCGGTGACCGGCGGTGGACTGGTCGGCGGCGGGGTCGTCGGAGGAGGCGTGGTCGGCGGCGGGGTCGTGGGGGGCGGCGTGGTGGGTGGCGGCGTGGTCGGCGTCGTGCCGCCCGTGCAGGCCGCGCCGTTGAGCCGGCAGTTCGCCGGTACGCCGGAGCCGCTGCCGAGGAAGCCGAAGGAGACCGAGGCGCCGGGTGCGATGGTGCCGTTCCAGGAGCGGTTGGTGAAGGTGTACCGCTGGCCGCTGGAGGTCAGCAGCGCGTCCCAGTAGGTGCCGACCGTGGTGCCGGCGGGCAGGTCGAAGGAGAGACTCCAGCCGTTGACCGTGGCGCCGCCGCCGTTGGTGATCGTGTACTTGCCCTCCCAGCCCGAGCCCCAGTCGGACGTCTTGACGAAGCTCGCGCTGACTCCGGCGGCGTACGCGGCCGGCGTCAGCGACACCGCGCCGAGCGCGGCGGCCAGTGCGCCGACCACCGACAGCACCAGGGTTCTGGACCGTTTCATCTGCCCCTCCAGCCCGGACGAAAATCCATGGACGTCAACCTGGCGCCTATTATTAAGACTGTTAACTGTTTCTGTCCAGGGTCGACCTCCGGACAAGGCGCGGCCCCCGTCCGCCAGCGGCGATGCCGGGGGCCGCGCCGCACGCCTCAGCGACGGAAGTGGAACCAGTTGACGTTCACGAAGTCGTTGGGCTGGCCACTGGTGAAGGTGAGGTAGACGGTGCGCCGTCCGGTCACCCCGGAGACGTTGCCGGGCACCGAACGCCAGCTCTGCCAGCCGCCGGTGTTGGCGATGGCGAAGCTGCCGATGGGTGCGCTGGTCGGGCTGTCCACCCGTACCTCCACCAGACCGCTGACGCCGGCGCCCGCGCCGGAGGCGACCCGGGCCACGAAGTCGCGCGGCCCACCGGAGCCGAACTCCACGTTGTCGAAGCGGACCCAGTCACCGTTGCGCAGCGCCCCGATGTTCTGCCCACCCTCGGAACACGCCTCGACGATCACGCCGTTCTGGGCGTTGAAGGACTCGGCCTGGATGGTCGCGTACGCGTCCCGGGTGCCGCCCGGCGGCGGGGTGGTCGGCGGCGGCGTGGTGGGCGGCGGGTTGCTGCCACCACCCCGGCTGTAGACCGCGACGTAGTCCACGAGCATCGGCCGGCCGGGCACGGTGGCCGAGGTCGGCGTGGCGCTGCCGGCGACCCCGTTCGGGAAGGCCCCGCCCATCGCCACGTTCAGCAGCAGGAAGTAGCCGGCGTGGCTGGTCATCTGCGACCAGTACGGCTCACCGACCCGGGTCTGGCTGACCGTGTGGTAGAGCTGCCCGTCGACGTACCAGCGCAGTTGCTGCGGGCTGATCGAGGCGTCCCACTCGAAGCGGTAGGTGTGGAACGCCGACTGGCAGGTGCTGCCGGGGCAGGCTCGGGAGGCGCCGATGCCGTTGAACTCGTCGCACGGGCCGCCCGGTGCGACGCCACAGTGCAGTACGCCCCAGACCGAGTTGAGGCCGTTGACGTTCTCCATCACGTCGAACTCACCGATGCCCGGCCAGTTCTGGTAGTTGCCCCGGTAGGGCGAACCGAGCGCCCAGAACGCCGGCCAGTACCCGGACGCGGCGGCACCGGTGACGTTCGGCATCTGGATGCGGCCCTCGATGGCCAGCACTCCGCCGGCCGGGGCCTTGAAGTTGCTGCGGACGGTCTCGATGCGGGCCGAGGTCCAGCGGCCGGCGCTGTCGCGCAGCGGGGTGATCCGCAGGTTGCCGGCACCGTCGTGGCTGACGTTCGCGGTGCTGTTCGTGTACGTCTGGATCTCGCCGGTGCCCCACTGCGGTGGACCACCCGGGTAGCTGGTGCCGGTGTCGATGATCCAGTTTCCGGAGGACGGGAGGGTGCCGGAAGCACCGGTGAAGTCGTCACTCCACACCAGGCTCCAGCCCGACGGGGGTGGCGGCACGGCCGCGTCCGCGGTCGTGCCGAGCCCGGCCAGGACGGTGGTGACGGCGGTGAGCAGGACCAACGCCAGCGGCAGCCGGCGTCGCACAGGCGGGGCGGCGGATGCCGCCGGGGCAGGTGTCATGGACGTGCCTCTCTGCGGGGACGGGTGAGAGAGCGCTCTCTCAGGAGTTGTACGTCGCCCTCGCGCAGTTGTCAATGTCGATCGATGTGACCGGTCCGGCGGATGGACACGCCGCGCCACACCGGCCGGAGTTTCCCGTAGCCACCACAGGGGGTAATTGCCGGCCGACCCGGTGCGGACGGACCGCCCGGCAGAAGTGGACGGTGGTAGTGATGGTCACGCAGGCGGCACCGGCCCCGGGCTCCTCGGCCGAGGCAACCGATCTGCTCACCGTGGGTGTCGAGGAGGAGTTCCTGCTCGTCGACCCGGACACCGGGGTCGCGGTACCCGCTGTCGAGGCGGTGATGGAGCAGGTCCCCGCCGAGCTGCGGGGACAGGTCGAGCGGGAGTTCCAGACCAGCCAGATCGAGATCGGCAGCCCGCCGGGGTTGGAACTCTCCTCGATCCGGCACTCCCTCGGCCTGCTGCGCGCCTCGCTGGCCGACGCCGCCGAGCGGGCCGGCACCCGGCTGCTGGCGATCGGCACCGGGCCGGTCGACGGTCCGGTGCCTGCCGTGGTCGACAAGCCCCGCTTCGACCGGATGCTCGCCCGGTTCCGGCTGCTGGTCCCCGGCCCGGGCAACAACGGCATGCACGTCCACGTCGGAATTCCGGACCCCGACGCGGGCGTACAGGTGCTCAACCACGTGCGGCCGTGGCTGCCGATCCTGCACGCGGTCACCGCCAACTCGCCGTTCTCCCGAGGGGCGGACACCGGCTACGCCAGCTGGCGGTCGATCGAGTGGGAACGCTGGCCCTCGGTCGCGCCGACGCCCTACCTGGTCAACCACGAGCACTACCAACGGCTGATCCGGCAGCTGATCAGCAGCGGAGTGATGCTCGACGAGGGGATGCTCTACTGGTACGCCCGGCTGTCCGCCAAGTACCCGACGGTGGAGTTGCGCATCGGTGACGTCTGCCCGACCGTCGACGACGCGGTCCTGGTCGCCGCGCTGGTCCGTGGGCTGGTGGCGACCGCGCTCGACGACATCGCCGCCGGGCGGCCACCGCTGCCGACCGACCATCACCTGCTGGTCGGCGCGCACTGGCGGGCCGCCCACGACGGGTTGGAGGGCGAGGCGGTCGACCTGTCCAGCGGTGAGCTACGGCCGGCCTGGGACCTGCTGCACCAGCTCGTCGGACGCCTCGGGCCGGCGCTGGAACGCCACGGCGACCTCGCCGAGGTGACCAGCCTGTTGGAGGGGCTGCGCCGGCACGGCAGCGGCGCCCAACGGCAGCGTTCGGTGTACGCCCGGACCGGACGGTTGGAGGATGTGGTGACGGACGTGGCACGCCAGACCCGGGGCGAGGACCCGGCCTGAGGAAGGAGGTGACGGTGTGACGGAACGGCTGATCGTCATCGGTGGGGATGCCGCCGGCATGTCGGCCGCCGCCCAGGCGCGCCGCCGCCGGGGCCCGGACGACCTGGAGATCGTCGTGTTCGAACGGGGGCACTTCACCTCGTACTCGGCCTGCGGGATCCCGTACTGGATCAGTGGCCTGGTGACCGACCGGGAGCAACTGGTGGCCCGCTCGCCGAGGACGCACCGCGAGGACTACGCCATCGACGTGCGGATCCGGCACGAGGTGGTCGGGATCGACCTGGACCGCCGCGAGGTGGTCGCCCGCGATCTGGACGGCGGCGGCGACGTCCGCGAACCGTTCGACAACCTGATGTACGCCGCCGGGGCGGTGCCGAAGAAGCCGGCCTGGGCGCGCACCGACGCCGCCGGGGTGTTCGGGGTGCAGACCCTCGACGACGGTTCGGCGTTGCGCGGTTGGCTGGAGGCCGACCCGCGGCCCCGGCGGGCGGTGGTGGTCGGCGGCGGCTACATCGGCGTCGAGATGGCCGAGGCACTGGTCCGCCGTGGGCTGTCGGTCACCCTGGTCGAGCGCGACGAGCAGCCGATGTCCACCGTCGACCCCGACATGGCCCGGCTGGTCACCGAGGCGATGCGCGGGCTGGGCGTGGACATCCGCACCGGCGTGAAGGTAACCGGCCTGGCGGAGCGCGACGGCCGGGTGAGCGAGGTGGTCACCGACGACGGGTCGATCCCGGCCGACCTGGTGGTTCTCGGTCTCGGCGTAAGCCCCAACACGGAGCTGGCCGCCGCCGCCGGCCTGCCGCTGGGACCGAGCGGCGGGATCCGGGTGGACCGCCAGATGCGGGTGTCCGAGGTGCCCGGGGTGTGGGCCGCCGGGGACTGCGTGGAGACCCTGCACAAGGTGAGCGGCATGCCGGTGCACGTACCGCTCGGCACCCACGCCAACAAGCAGGGCCGGGTGGCCGGGATCAACATCGGCGGCGGGTACGCCACCTTCGCGGGGGTGATCGGCACCGCCGTGACCAAGGTGTGCGACCTGGAGGTGGGGCGCACCGGGCTGCGGGAACGCGAGGCGCGGATGGCCGGGTTCGAGTTCGTCTCGGTGATCGCGGAGTCGACGAACCGCGCCGGCTACTACCCCGGCGCCCGGCGGATGACGGTCAAGCTGATCGCCGAGCGCCCGAGCGGACGGCTGCTCGGCGCCCAGATCGTCGGCTGGTCCGAGGCGGCGAAGCGGATCGACACCCTGGCCGTGGCGCTGTGGAACAAGATGACGGTGGACGACATGACCGCCCTCGACCTCGGCTACGCCCCGCCGTACGCCCCGGTCTGGGATCCGGTGCTGGTCGCCGCCCGCAAGGCCGTGGACGCGCTCGCCCGCTGACGGCTCCGGGGCGGGATTCTGTCGGTGCCGGGGGTTAGCGTGTGCGCGCCGCCCGGTCAGGGCCGACGCGAACCCCTCGGAGGAAACCACATGTCGCAGGAGACGACCTACCTCGAACTGTCCGAAGTGGACGGTGCGGCGCACAAGTTCTACGAGGTGGCGGTCGACGACACCACGATGACCGTGCGCTATGGGCGGATCGGCGACCAGGGCCAGGTGAAGACCACCGGCTACCCCGACAACGCCCGGGCGCGGGCCGCCGCGGCGAAGAAGATCGGCGAGAAGATCCGCAAGGGGTACGCCCCGGCCGTGCCCGGCGTACGCCAGAAGCGGGCCGTCTCCCGGCGACAGATCGTCAGCACCCGCTCCACCGCCCGCACCGCCCCGGTGCTCTGGCGGTACGACTCCGGCGCACCGGCCTTCGGCATCTTCGTCGACGGACGCACCTGCATGGTGGGCAACGAGCGGGGAGTGATCACCACCCTCGACCATGATGCCCGGGTGGTGGACCAGGTCCGCCTGCCCGACGGGGTCAAGTGCATCGTCGCCGACGACGCCTGGATCTACGCCGGCTGCGACGACGGCAACGTCTACGACCTCTCCGGCAAGATCCCCCGGGTGGCGTACGCGATCGTGCCCGACATCGACATCTACTGGCTCGACATCCACGACGGCGTGCTTGGTGTCTCCGACGCCGACGGCGGGATCGCCGCCATCGACCACGAGGACGAGTTCCTCTGGCGGCGGGCCGGGCGCGGCCGGTCGGCCTGGATGGTGCGCTGCGACGCCGACGCCGTCTACCACGGCGACTCGACCGGAGTGAGCGGCTACGACTGGCGCACCGGTCGCGAGCTGTGGCACACCCGCACCGGCTCGGTGCTCTTCGGCTGGCAGGAACGCGACGCCGTGTTCGCCGGCACCGCCACCCGCGAGGTGGTCCGGATCGGCAAGGACGGCGGGTTGGCGCGGCGCACCTACCGGGCCGACGCCCCGGTCTTCTCCTGCGCCACCGCCGCCGACGGCCGCTACGTCTTCGCCGGGGACAGCCAGTCCTCGATCTACTGTTTCGCCGCCGACGGCACCCGGTTGTGGAAGCTGGGCACCGGCTGCGGGTCGGCCTACTCCATGCAGTACCACGACCAGCGCCTCTACGTGGTGACCACCAGCGGCCACCTGGCCTGCATCGACGCCAGCGAGCCCGCCATCCGGGCCGCGGAGGCGGGCAGCGTGCCCGACGTGGTCGACGTCAAGGCGCCGGCCCGACTGCCGGAACCGGCGGCGGTGACCCAGGTCGAGGTGGTCGGCGACACCGGCGACGGCGTGGTGGTGGAGTGCGTCGAGCAGGGTGGCCGGCTGCGGGTGCACGTGCTCTCCACCGGCTACCACCGGGGCTGGTCGGTGCAGTTCCCCAAGGGCATCCGCGAGCCGGGCGCGCGCTACCTGGTCACCGAGGTCCGCGAGTCCGGCCGGGGCGGCTTCTACCGGGCGTACGGCGACATCCGCCGGCTCCGCTGATCTCCGTTGTGATGGCCGACCGGGCTCGGCCATCATGATTCGGTGAGCGGCGTGCTGCGCGTCCCCGACGGGTTGACCTGGCTGCACGGCATGCCGGGCGGATCGGAATGGTTGGCCGGGCTGCCCGACCGGCTGGCCACCTGCGCCCGGCGCTGGTCCCTGCGACTCGGGTCGCCCTTCGGGTACGCCTGCGCCTCCCTGGCGGTGCCGGCCGAGCTGCCGGACGGCATCCGGGCGGTGCTCAAGGTGCAGTTTCCCGACGCGGAGAGCGAGCACGAGGCGACCGCGCTGCGCCGCTGGGACGGTGCCGGGGCCGTCCGGCTGCTCGCCCACGACCCCGGCCTGCGGGCACTGCTGGTGGAGCGCTGCGACCCCGGAACCCCGCTGCACGCGGTACCGCTCGACGAGGCGCTCGACGCCGTGGTGGCGCTGCTCCCCCGCCTCTGGGCACCGGCCGGTCAGCCGTTCCTGTCGTTGGCGGAGGCCGCCGCCGGTTGGGCGTCCCGGCTGCCGGTCAAGTGGGAGGGGGCCGGACGGCCGTTCGAGCGGCGGCTGGTCGAGGTCGCGCTCGACCAGCTCAACGGGTTGGCCGGCAGCCAGGGCGAGCAGGTCCTGGTCAACCAGGACCTGCACGCCGCCAACGTGCTGCGCGCCGAACGCGAGCCGTGGCTGGTGATCGACCCGAAGCCGCTGGTCGGCGAGCGGGAGTTCTCGGTGGTGGCGATGGTGCGCGGCACCGAGCTGGGTCACTCCCGGGCGGCCGTCCGTCGCCGGCTGGACCGGCTCAGCGCCGAGCTGGGGCTGGACCGGGACCGGGTCCTGGGCTGGACGATCGGTCAGACGATGGCCTGGAGCATCGACGGCGACCGGGTCTTCCCCGACCACGCCGAAGTGGTCCGCTGGCTCCTCGACTGATCCGCGTTTCGGTCAGATCTTGGTCGAGCACGGCCCCCTGCAGGGCCGTTCCGGACCAAGATCCACGCGGGTCGGGTTAGGGCTGGCAGGTGGGGCACCAGTAGAGGTTGCGGGCGGTGATGGTGCCTCGGCTGATCGGGGTGCGGCAGACGTGGCAGGGCTGGCCGGGGCGGCGGTAGACGTAGACCTCTCCCCCGTGGCGGTCGACGCGGGCCGGACGACCCATCGCCTCGGGCAGGTGGGCGGCGCGGACGGTGTCGATCCGGCCGGTGCCGACCGCGAGCGTCATCAGTTCCACCAGATCGGCCCAGAGCACCTCCCACCCGGCCCGGGTCAGTTCCCGGCCGGGCAGCCTCGGCGACAGACCGGCGCGGAACAGCGCCTCGGTCACGAAGATCAGACCGGTGCCGGCCACCACCGTCTGGTCCAGCAGCAGCGCCGCGAGCGGCGTCACGCTCCGCGAGATCCGGGCGTACGCCCGCTCCGGATCGGCATCGGCGCGCAGCGGATCCGGTCCGAGTCGCGCCCGCAGGGCGGCCACCTCGGGCGGGCTGAGCAGCTCGCAGGCGGTCGGCCCGCGCAGGTCGAGCCAGTGCCGGTCACTGGTCAGCCGGAGCCGGATCTGCCCGACCGGCTCCGGCGGCTCACCGTCACCGTCGGTGACCTTGCCGTAGAGGCCGAGGTGCACGTGCAGCGTCAGCTCACCGGCGTAGTGGTGCAACAGGTGCTTGCCGTACGCCTCGGTGGCTTCCAGCACCGTGCCGGAGATCCGGGCGGCACCGTCGACGAAGCGGCCCTGGGGGCTGGCGGCCAGCACCTTGTCCCCGGCGAACAGCTCGGCGTGCCGGGCCGCCAGGCGATGAATCGTGTGTCCCTCTGGCACGGCGCCAAGCGTAGCCAGCGGGCCGGTGAGCAGCGGTCGGGCCGGGCCTCGCCACATCGTGACGGCCGGCGGGGTGCGTGCACCGGCCCCGAACCGGTCCGGGCAGCTTTGCTACTCGACGGTAAGTGATCGCCCCCGACGTCTGGTTCAATTGCCGGTCGGGCCGCCAGCACGGCGGGCAGCACGTCGACTCGATGGGGTGGTGAGTCGTGACGGATCGGATGCGCCGCGCGGTGGTGATCGGCAACAGCGACGGGATCGGACTGGCGTTCACCCGCCGGCTGCTCGCCGACGGCTGGCTGGTCACCGGGCTGTCCCGGCGGGCCAACGCGATCATCGTCCCCACGTACGCCCACCACACCGTCGACGTCACCGCGCCCGACTATCCCGAGGTGCTGGGTAAGGCGATCGACGAACTCGGCGGGGTGGACCTGTGCGTCTACGCCGCCGGCATCGGCGAACCCGTCGACCCGGCCGACCTGGACGCGCAGACACGCACCTTCGAGGTCAACCTGATGGGCGCGGTACGCACCGCCGCCGTGGTGGTGCCGACGATGCTCGCCGCCGGTGACGGGCACCTGATCGGGATCTCCAGCCTGGCCGACCGGCTGGTCTCCGGCGAGGCACCCGGCTACGCCGGTTCGAAGGCGGGGCTGTCGTCGTACCTGATGGGTCTTGCGGCGGCCCTGCGCCGGCACGGCGTGCACGTGACCACCGTGCGGTTCGGATTCGTCGACACGAAGATGGCCAAGGGCACGTTCCGACCGCTGATGCTCCCGGTCGACCGGGCCGTGGAGGTCCTCGCGCACTGTGTCCGCAACCGCCCCGTCCGCGTCTCCCGCCCCCGCCGCCTCGCCCTCCTCGCCTCGGCCCTCGCCCCCCTCACCCGCCCCCACTGATCCCCCACCCCCCCACCCCCACCCCCGCCCTGCGTCGATCTTGCAGTTATGGTCGTTGATATGCCCCATTGACATGCTTTGTCGCGACGAGAACCGCAAGATCGACGAAGGTGGGGCGGTGGGGTTGGGGTGTCGGGTGGGTGGGGGGTGGGTACCTGCGAGGTGTTGTGGCGTGGTTGGCGAATACGGGGCGATGCCGCCATCCGCGCAATCGATCAGGAGGTGAACCATGAAGTTTCCTTCGCTGTTGCGCCGGGAGGAAGCGGCGGCACCGGCAGCCGACGACGACCGGACCTGGACGGTCGCCACCGACACCCGCCCCGCCGAGCGATCCGATGTCGAGGGCCGCACCGAGGACGGCACCGACCGCCGACCCCCGGCCAACGACACCGTCATCGCCGGCCGAACCGCCACCGACCGGGCCGCCAGCCCGACCACGAGCGGCCAGAACGAACACCCGGGTCGCCGGTCCGACGCCGAGCGGGCCGCCGAGGCCCGCGCCGCCACCGCTCGCTCCACCGTGCACGGCTCGCGCAGCGCCCGAGCCGCCACCACCGGGACCGCCGACCGCGACCGTTCCGTCGACGACCCGAACAGCACCAGCCTCGACCGCGACCGGACCATCGACGGCCGCCACCTGACCGACCTCGACCGCACCGCTGCGGGCGATCGGGCCGTCGAGGCGGATCGCGGTGCCGACCGGGACCGGATCGCCGGCACCGTCGAACGGGACCGCAGTGTCGACGACGACCGGACCGCCGACGATGCAGCCGGCCGGGACGTGCCGCCGGCACCGGCTGGCCCGCGACCCCGGGCCAGCCTGCTGGCCACGCTCGGCCTGATCGTCGGCGTCGGCAGCGTCCTGTTCGTGCTCACCGGCGCCCTCGCCGGGTACGGCATCGCGCTGGGCGCGGTCGGTGCGGTGCTCGCCGTGCTCGGACTGATGGCCACCCGCCGGCGGCACGTCGCCGGCAAGTCCGACGCGCTGCTGGGCATCGCCTTCGGACTCGGGGCGGTCGTGCTGGGCGTGCTCGCGATGACCGGCCAGTACGACTGGCCGACCACCGACGGGGATACCGTGGTCCGCTTCCGCGAGTGGCTTGATTCACAGTTTGTGGATCGCCTGTAGCGGGCACCTTTCGCCCTGCCGGTGGTTCACCGGTGCCGGACGGTGCGAAACCGACCGTAGCCCGATCAGATCTGGTGGTTCACCAGCCGGGCGCACACGCTCGTCAGGGGCGGCGATTCGCCGCCCCTGACGTATGCCCGGGGAGGCTCGGGGCCGTGACGTGGGCCGCCCGCCGGGTCGGGTCACGACCCATACGCAATGAATCTGCACCACTCGGGTGCCAAACGCAATGATCTGCCGCTGAATGCAAGGGTTCGCGGTGGATCCTGCTGGTCTTGCCCGCATACCGTTGAGCCACGGCGCCAGCCCGTGGGCCGACGGTGGCCGGGCGCGCCCGAGGCTTGGAGCAGGACAGATGACGATGGACGCCACCCGCCAACGGTTTCTGATGTGTCGGCCGACGTACTTCGCCGTCGACTACGCGATCAACCCGTGGATGGATCCGACCGCCCCGGTCGACGTCGACCTCGCCGTACGGCAGTGGGAGCGGCTGCGGCAGGTCTACCTCGACCTGGGCCACACCGTCGAGGAGATCGCGCCGGTACCGGGGCTGCCCGACATGGTCTTCGCCGCCAACGGCGGCACCGTGATCGACGGCAAGGCGATGGCGGTGCAGTTCCGCGACCCGCAGCGCGCCGACGAGGCCCCCGCGTACCGCGCCTGGTTCGAGGCCGCCGGCTTCGAGATGTACGACCCGAAGCACGTGAACGAGGGCGAGGGCGACGTCCTGCTGGCCGGCGACCACCTGCTCGCCGGCACCGGTTTCCGCACCGCGCACGCCTCGCACGCCCAGCTCCAGGAGGTCTTCGGGTACCCGGTGATCACCATGCAGCTGGTCGACCCCCGCTTCTACCACCTGGACACCGCGCTGACCGTGCTCGACGAACGCACCGTGGCGTACCTGCCCGAGGCGTTCTCGCCGGGCAGCCAGGCCGTGCTCCGCCGGCTCTTCCCGGACGCGGTGCACGCCACCATGGCCGACGCGGAGGTGCTCGGCCTCAACGCGGTCAGCGACGGCCGGCACGTGGTGCTGCCCGAGCAGGCCACCGGTCTGGCCGCCAAGCTGCGCGACCGGGGCTACCAGACGATCGGCGTCGACCTGTCCGAGCTGCGTCGGGCCGGCGGTGGCCCAAAGTGCTGCACGTTGCGACTCCGTCAGGGAAAGGCAGACCGATGATCGAGGACATGCTGCGGACCCCCGCCGCGGTGCAGGACTCGGAGCGGCACACCGCGCACAACTACCACCCGCTGCCGGTGGTGATCACCTCGGCCGAGGGTGCCTGGGTGACCGACGTGGACGGCAACCGCTACCTGGACTGCCTGGCCGGCTACTCGGCGCTGAACTTCGGTCACCGGCACCCGACGCTTATCGCCGCCGCGCACGCCCAGCTCGACAGGCTCACGCTGACCAGCCGGGCGTTCATCCACGACCAGTTCGCCGACTTCTGCCGGGAACTGGCGGCGCTGTGCGGCAAGGACCTGGTGCTGCCGATGAACACCGGGGCCGAGGCCGTGGAGACCGGCATCAAGGTGGCCCGCAAGTGGGGCTACCAGGTCAAGGGGGTACCGGCCGGCCAGGCGAACATCGTGGTCGCGGAGGGCAACTTCCACGGGCGGACGACCACGATCGTCAGCTTCTCCACCGACTCCGACGCCCGGGCCGACTTCGGGCCGTACACGCCGGGCTTCCGGGTCGTGCCCTACGGCGACCTGGCCGCGCTGAGCGAGGCGATCGACGAGCACACCGTCGCCGTGCTGCTGGAGCCGATCCAGGGCGAGCAGGGCGTGGTGGTGCCGCCCGAGGGCTACCTGCCCGGCGTACGGCGGCTGTGCACCGAGCGCGAGGTGTTGTTCATCGCCGACGAGATCCAGTCCGGCCTGGGCCGCACCGGCGCCACGTTCGCCTGCGAGCAGGAGGGCGTCGTGCCGGACATGTACCTGCTGGGCAAGGCGCTCGGCGGGGGCATCGTGCCGGTCTCCGCGGTGGCCGCCGACACCGACGTGCTCGGCGTACTCAAGCCCGGCCAGCACGGTTCCACCTTCGGCGGCAACCCCCTCGCCTGCGCCGTGGCCACCGAGGTGGTCCGGCTGCTGGCGACCGGCGAGTTCCAGCGCCGCTCCGCCGCACTCGGCGAGCGGCTGCACGCCGGTCTGCGCGGCCTGATCGGCCAGGGGCTGGTCGCGGTACGCGGCCGAGGTCTGTGGGCCGGCCTGGACATCGACCCGGCGCTGATGAGCGGCCGGGAGGCCTGCGAACGGCTGATGGAGCGCGGGGTGCTGGCCAAGGACACGCACGGCTCGACCATCCGGCTCGCCCCGCCGCTGGTGATCACCGAGGAGGAGATCGACCACGCGGTGGCGCAGCTGACCGCCGTACTGGCCGGCTGAGCTGTCGTACCGCCGGTGGCGACGGGCCGACGTGCCCGGCGCCACCGGCGTCAGCGCGGCAGGCGCATCGCCATGGTCGGCGCCTCGGACATCACCGAGTCCGGGTTGTACGGCGCTCCCGCCGGGAACTCGTTCGGCCGGCCGACCTGCACCCCGGGGTACAGCTCCACCATGTCACCGGCGCCGAGCACCCGGGACTGCTGGGGGGCCAGTGCCAGCCGGTCCGTCTCCGCCAGCGAGCCGCCCGGCCGTACGCCCGAACCGTTGGTGCTGACGTCGGTCGCCACGACGTCCGCACCGCGCAGCTCCAGCCGCAGGTGGTTGCGGCTGATCCAGCGTCGCGCCTCGTCGTTGAGCCACTGGCCGAGCATGATGCCGCCGGAGCCCTCCGGTGCCCGGCCGATCGTCACCGGCTGGTCCTCGGTGAGCACGAAACGACGACGGATCAGGCCACCGACGCGTACCGCGAGAACCTCACCGCGCGGCCGGGGCCCGGCGTCCCGCAGCCGCGCACCGTGCCGGGGGCAGGTGGGTACGCCGTTGCGCAGCGACGGCGGCGGCTGCCCGGTCGGCGCGCGGTCGATCCGGGCCAGGTCGGCGAAGGCTCCGCCGCCACCGGCACCGCCGAACAAGGTGCAGCCGGACTCGGGGCAACGCCACTCACGGGAGAGCAGCTTGGCGCCGGCCGGTGAGGGCGGGCCGGAGACCGGGGTGTGACCGCCGCCGACGTGGGCGATGAAGACCGGGCCGCCAGCACCCGGCACCGGGGCGAGGACCCGGCCCGGCTGCTCCACCAGCCAGGGGAACCGCCCGCGTAGGCCGTCGAAGCGGACCCGGCTGAGCACCGGCAGGCCGAGCAGGTCGGCCACCTCCAGCATCCGGTCACCGGGGTTGTCGAGCACCTCCACCAGGCCGTCGTCGGCCCACCGACGCACCACCATCCGCTCGTTGGAGGTGAGGTCGGCGTCGGAGAGCATGCCCCGGTGCACGACCGCGTAGACCGGGACGCTGTCCTCCTCCAGGCTGCGCGCCAGCGCATCGATGACCATGCCGAGGCGCAGCGAACTGGCCGGCCGCCCACCGTCGAGATCCTGGTAGCGGATGATCTCCGCCAGGTCGAGCACCGCGCGGGCCAGTTGCGGGTCGGTGCAGACCCGACCCTCGATGGCGTCCAGCACCTTGCTGATCTCGAACCTCATCAGGCACTCTCCACGATCTCGTCGATCCGCCGGGCCAGTCGGATGTCACGCATGGTGACCCCGCCGACCGAGTGGGTCACGCAGCGGAAGGTCACCGTGCGCCATCGGATGTCGATGTCGGGGTGGTGGTCCAGTTCCTCTGCCGTGGCGGCGACCCGGTCGACCACTGCGATGGCGTCCAGGAAGCTGACCAGCTCCACGGTTCGGGTGATCCCGGCGGGGTCTCCCGACCAACCCGCCAGCCCACCCAGCTCGTCTCGCACCGCCTCGGCGGTGAGCACCTCTGCCATGGCCAGACCCTACCGGTGCCGGTCGGCACCACCGCCACCAGCGGCGACCCACCCACACCGCACCGATCACCCACCGGAGGCGACCACATCAGGGATGTTGTCGCCTCCGCCGCTGTTTGAACAGCAGAATCCTCGATCTTGTCGCCCTCGGCGTGGTCCGTGGCGGATGCCGGCGATGTTGGGGAGACGCTGGCCCGAGGCGTGGTTGTGGGCCGGAGGTCAGCTCATGCGGCCGACGGCGGACCGCAGTCGGACCAGGTCCCGACGGCGGCGCTCGTAGGTGGTGGCCAAGCCGATCAGCGCCAACCCGGCGACGGCCAGGAAGGCCCACCGGGGCAGCAGATCCCAGCTGCGCACCAGCTCGTACAGGGCCAGCAAGGTCAGCGTGCCCCCGCCGAGCAGCACCGGCGCCTGCCAGCGGCGGACCGCACCGAGCAGCGTCGCGGCGAGCGCGACGACACCGATCAGCAGCCGCCGCCAAGGGTCCGGGTCGGTGCCGAACAGCACGGCGGTCAGGCTGGGCAGCAGCAGGGCGGCCAGGCCCGGGCCGAGCGCGAGCCAGCTGTTCAGTCCCGGACGGGTACGCAGCCCCACCGCACCAGCGACCAGCGCCACCGCCGCCAGTGGCACCGTGTACGCCTCCAGCACGCTGACTCCGCCGGCCGCCAGCAGCAGCCAGACGGCCAGCAGTTCACTGCCCCCGCCGATACCGGCGAAGACCCCGCGCCGCTCGATCGACTCGTCCCGACGCAACAGCCGGACACCCATCGCGACGCCCCACAGCACGCAGATCGTCGCGGCATGCCGGAGTGCGCCAAGGGTGAGCAGCAGCGCGAGCAGCGCCACCGCCTGTGCGGCGACGTCCAGCACCCGGCCGAGCAACACTCCCGCGGCGGGGGCGGCGGATGTCCCGAACGCCGTTCGGGTGGTCCCCGCCGCCGGCGCAACAGTCGGTGGGGGCCCTGTCGGTCGCGGCGGCTTCCACCGGCTCGACGGCAGTGTCGCGGCGAGCGCGAGGGTGAGTGCGGCGACACCGAGCACCGCGAACGCCGCCACCCGCGGCGGCTGCCCGCCGGCCAGCGGTGCGGTGACCGCGAACCCGGTCGCCGCCGCCACCGCCACCAGCCAGCCGAGTACGCGTACCGGCACCCGACGCGCGGCCACGCCGACGACCGTCGCCGCCACCACCGACAGCCCCAGCGCGCCCAGGGTGCCCGCCCGGGTGGCGTGGAGGTTGAGCAGCCCGGCAACCGCCAGCACCAGACCGACCGGCAGGGCCACCGCACCGAACCGTCCGCCCGGGCGCGACAGCGCGACCGTCAGCAGCAGAGCCACCCCACCGAGCAGCGCCACCGCCGGCACCACCGGCCACGGCGTGGCGGCGGCGACCAGCAGCACCGGGCCGGCGGCGGCCACGAAGGGCAGCACCGCACCAGCCACCCGCCAACCACCGGCACGTGCGCCCCTGGCACCGGCGGCGCGTGCGTCGTCGCCGCTGCCACCGGCGGCGCGTGCGTCGTCGCCGCTGCCACGGCCGCCCGGACCAGCGCCGGCACCCGCAGCGCCACCCACGGCACCCGACTGTGCGCCGAGCCCTCCGGCCCGCGCGGCCTCGACTGGCCGTGTCTCGGGGCCGGGGCGCGAGGCAGGCCAGACGGCCAGCGCTGCCGCCAACGCCAGCAGTGCCATGGTCAGGCCGACCGGTAGCGCGTCCGGTGCCGCCCGGGTCGCTGGCGCGCCGGACCACGGTGCGGACGGCGGTCCGTACGGCGTCAGCAGGGCGGACAGCACCATCGGTAGGGCCGCCACCGTCGCCACCGTGGCCAGACCCAGCCCGGCCACCGGCAACAGCCCCACCGGGCGGGCCCGCCTCCCGGCGAGCGCGACAAGCAACGTCGCCACCGCCGCGTACACCGTCACCCGCTCGGCACCCGGCACGGCCAGGGGCGACAGGCCGGTCAGCGCGGCCACCACGGCGAGCCCGCTGGCGGCGTACCCGGCCAGTTCGGGCCAGGACCGACGCAGCGCGAGCAGCGCCACCGCCGGCAGCGCGACGGCGGCCAGCGCGCCCCGGGCCTGCCACCACGGTGGGGCACCGGCGCCGATCAGCGCGATCGCCGTTCCCGCCGGTACCACGAGCACCGCGGCAGCCAGCCCGCAACCAGCCACCGCCCGCCGCACCGGGTCGCCGCCCCGGCCGGCGACCGCCACACCGAGGCCGACGGCCAGGACCACCGCGCAGGCGGTACCGGCACCGATCGGGTCGGCCAGCCCGACCAGCAGCCCGTGCCCGAGCAGTGCCGCACCGGCCGAGGCCGAGGTGAGCACCGCGACGGTGGGCAGTGTCGGGCGGAGCACCGCCGCGAACAGCAACACCACCCCGACCGCAAGGTCGATCGCGACGACCGCCGGCCACGGCGCGGCCCAGGCCACCGGCACGGCGAACGCGGTCGCGGCGAGACCGGCCGTCAGCACCGCCGACTGCGCCGCCCGGGGCAGCAGCACCGCCACCGCCACCGAGGTCAGCGCCGCCGCCACCGGCAGTTGCCAGCCCCAGGCGAACAACGGGCCCGCCGTGGCGCCCCGCCACGGCGGCAACGACCGACCCACGGCGGCCCCCGCCAGCAGCAGTCCCGCCAACGTCGCCAGCAGCCCGCCACCGCCGGCCACCAGCAAGGCCCCCACGCGTGGACCGGGCCGCCAGCCGGGCGGGAGCAGCCGTACCGCACCGGCCAGTCCGGCCGCGACCAGCGCCGCCACCAGCAGCCACACCGAGGCGCGTAGCTCCACCACCGGGCGGAGAACCGCCCCGGCCAGCACCGGCACCAGCGTGCCGGCCGCCAGCGCCCGTACCGACCCGCCACCGGCCAGCAACGCCGCGCCGAAGGCGGTCAGCGCCACCAGCAGCATCGGCCCGCCGGCGAGCAGCGGTACCCCGGCCGCCCGACCGACCAGCAGGGGCACCAGTGCGCAGCCCGCGGCGAGCAGCAGCCAGCCGGCGAACCAGGCCCAGGCCAGGAGCGTCCCGGCCAGCCGCACCGCCGGTGGGGGGGCGGGCCCCCCCGGCCCCCCCCCACCCCCCCCCCCCCCCCCCCCCGCCCCCCCCCCCCCCGCGCCCCCCGGCCCCCCCCCCCCCAC